>NZ_JBFBIV010000010.1:0-38785 GCF_040702025.1 Streptomyces sp. NPDC088194
GCCGGCGCCGCGTTCATCCGCGGCGCCGGCACAGCAGCGCTTCGCTTTCGGCGACCGCAGGAAGCGCCTCGGTAAGCTCGCGGTACGCGGCGCTTCTCGGGGTCGCCCGCCGTCAGCTGACGATTGTCGTCGAGGCCGTCACTGCAGCCGTGACCGCCGCCGAGTCCTCGTCCTCCTTGCGGGCCTCATCGCCCTTGCGATCCCTGGCCTCATCCTTTGCTGCGGCGAGCGGCAGCTCGGCCTTCTCGGACCGCGCCTGCTTCCCACTTTTCTCGGACTTCCTGCTTCCGAACATGTCCGGCTCCGAATCCTCGGGCGGACACCGTTCGCCGACGTCCGGACTCATCAGACGATTACCTTCCGTACACGCACCGAAACGCGGGTTGGGAGTCTGTGCCCCAGGCTCCCGACCCGCCACAGCGGCCGTGTCAGCTCGCGACGGCCGTGCGGCGCGCGGCGATCAGTTCGGTGCTGCTCGCCCCTTCGAGCACGTCGGCGCTGACCGGCGCCTCGTGGTCCTCGACGGACCCGCCGAGGTGGTAGCCCACGTTGTACCCGAGGGCAGCTGCGCCCAGGCCGACGCCGACGAGTGCCGCCGGCGGCCACGGGTGCCGGCTCGACTCCCGCGGGCCTGCACCCGAAAGCGGCGCCTCAACCAGGAAGCAGGACGCCCCACCCCAGCGACCGCCACAGGCCCGCTGAGCCCGCCCCCGGCAGACACTGTCGGCGCGCGAATGCGTCCTACACGGGCCGTGGGGTGCTGCCCTAGACTCGCGCCGGCAGTGCCGTAGTCCAGTCCCGGGGGGGACCCGTATGGGAGACCAGGCCGCGCAGGACGAGACGTCCGCCCAGAAGAAGCAGCGTGCGGAACAACTGGGGACCTTATCTGCACGGGCTCGCAAGATCGCGGCGGCGCTCGGGCCGTACCTGGACGCGACCGTGAAGCAGGCGACTGCGAGTCCACCGATCTGGACCGGGCCGTACGCGACCGAGACGATGCAGATGCTCACCGGCCATCAGAGCACGCTCGGCACGATGGCCCACGACCTGCTCGCGGACGTGGCCCGCTGGGAGGCCGAGGCGCACCGCCTGGAGGACGAAGCCACCAAAGTCGCGGCGAAGCACGGCTGATGGGCGACTTCCACGGCTTCGACACCGCGAAGATCCGCACCCTGGCCTCCGCCATGAAGAAGGCCGGCCCCGGCGCCCGCACCCTGCACGGCGAACTCGCCGGCGTGCTCCGCGAGGCACAGGTCCTCCTCAAGGGCGCGCAGCCGGCCAGCCGGAGCCCCGCCCTCGAAGCACTCATCCCGCAGGCACTCCCGATGGCCTACATGGGCCTGCCCGCCTCGCTCAACGCCCAACTCGACGCCACCGCCGACTCGATGACCCGCCGGTGCGCCCAACTCGACAGCGTCCACCACCTGGCCGAGCAGGGCTACAGCGTCGACCCCGGCCTGGACTTCGACGACGAGCCGGCGCCCGACCAGAAGCACGTCGACGACGCGCTGAAGTACTTCGACGATCACATCGACGACTCCGGCGGCTTCCTGTGGGAGAACTCCGCGCAGGGTTCCCAGGAGGTCCTCAAGCGCTTCTCCTCCCTCACCCCGACCGAACTCGACGCGGTCATGGGACGGATGAGCGTCGAGCAGCTGAAGAAGCTCAACAGCCAGGTCGGCGAGGGCAGCACCTTCTGGGGCGCCGGCAGTTCCGACGGGGCGGTCAAGACGCAGTCGGTCAACATGCTGATGTCCGAACTCGGCCCCGACACCCTGGCCCGGATGGAGACCACCCTCACCCATCTGCCGTGGCAGCCGGACGCCAGCGCCGAGAACCTCAAGGACCCGCAGTTCAAGGAGTTCGACGGGTCGTTGTACGGCCCGAGCGGCAACATCGACGTACCGCGTGACATGAGCCAGGGCGGCGACGGGGACTGCTGGTTCCTCGCGTCGCTCGCGGCGATATCCGCCCGCGACCCCGACTTCGTGCGCGACCACATCAAGGTCAACCCCAACGGCACCTACACGGTCACCTTCTACCGCGCGCCGTTGCCCAACGTCGACGGCGTCCCCGGCCAGCCCGTCGAGGTGACCGTCGACAACAAGCTCCCGGTCATCTCGGGCAAGGCGGCCTACGCACCCGTCATGGACAACGTGATGTGGGTGGCGATCTACGAGAAGGCGTACGCGCAGTACAGCGGCGGATACAGCAAGATCGACGGGGGCCTCGGCGACCGGGGCATGCACGAGATCACCGGCGTGCCCACCACTCGGACCACCCCGGGGTCCATGTCGCTTGCCGACATGGACCAGAAGATCAAGGAGGGACAGGCGGTCACGGTGGGCAGCGTGCCGCACCTCAACGCCGTCGACCGGCGGCTGGTCGGCACCCACGAGTACTCCGTGCAGAGCGTCGATACCAAGACGCACCCGCCGACGGTCACTCTGTTCAACCCCTGGGGACGCAACTCGGAGAAGGTGGACCCGCCGGTGCCGGCCACGGTCACGGTGACCAAGAGCCAGTACCAGCAGTACTTCCGCAGCGCCTCCTACACGCAGACCAGGCCGTGATGACGCGCCGCACACGATGGACCGTGACCAGCGCCGTGGCGCTTGCCGCCCTCGGCGTCCTGACCGCCGTACTGGTGCACCAGGCACACGACCACAACCCGAAGGACGCACAGCCGCCCCCGCTTGGCCCGCACCAGTCCGACGTGCAGCGGATCGCGGTCGTGGCAGACGGCTTCCCGGCCAGCCCCACCGGCGGAATCCAGCTCCCCGGCGGCCGCAGCGTTACGTTCAGCGTGGTCACCAACGACCTCATCAAACCCGTGCCCGGACCGCACGAGGCCGAACTGGCCCTGGAACCGGACGACACCCACGCCGACTGGCACCTGGTCAAAGCCGGGGACGTCATCACCGAATACGGCATCCGCGTCAAAGTCCTCAAGATCTGGCGCATGCCCAACCCCGAGCACGACGCCGTCGATGTCCAGGCCGACCGGCTGCCGACCCCGCCGCCGTCCCCCATCACCCCCATCCCCAGCACCCCCGCGACAGCGTCCGCCCCCGCGTCCTGACGAGCGGCTCGACGAGCGCCGGCGGTCGGTGCCGCCTGGGGCGAGTCGGCGATCGTCGGGCGGGATTCGAGCTGCGCTCCGCTGTGACCCGCCGTAGCCTTCCGGTGCAGATGGTCAGTGCGACCCGCAGCCACAAGATCGCGTTCCGGCAGGTCCACACCGAGGACATGGGACGCGTCCGCTACCGCAAAACCTGCGAGGGCCGACGGGGCTGTGCTCGATCAGGCCGAGATCGGCAGGGCAGGGGAAGCCCCGGACGGCCGACTGGTGCCCGTCAGCGATGACGAGCTGGACGAGACGCCGCTCCCCACGGCGCGGACGATCGAGATCAGCGGGTTCCTCGCGCTCAGTACTGTGCCCCCGAGGCCTTCGACAAGGAGGACTACAAGGAGCGCCACGCGGTGGAGTGCGGAATCAACCAAGACAGCCGGCGAAGCCGGGCCGGCGCAGCCACGGCCGCGGCGCACCACGATCCGGCGCCCCGACCTGACATGACCCGGCGGAGCAGAACCACCGGGGGCGTGTCGCGGATCCGGCAGCATCTGCACGCAGCCCTGCCGGGCCTGGACGGCTTGGTCCTGGAGGAGGTGCTGGGCCAGGCGGGCCTTCGCGGAGCCGCGGTCGGCATCCTGGAGCGGCATCTGGCTGCGAACTCCGATGCGCTGACACGTCCCGGCACAGCGGAGCCGTTCGCCATGGTCCGGCTCGCGCACACGCTGATCGACCACGGCATTTCCGGAGTCACGGCGCCGACGTGCGCGGACTGCGGCAAGCCCTCACGCCAACTGGGGCGTCAGATCGAGGGGCGGAGCCTGGCCACGCCGATGGCGCTGCCTGCTGTGGCCCGTGTGCTGGGACCGGCCAGGCCTACGAATGCCAGGGCTGCGGCGTCAGCGGTCTGCTCTTCCGCCGCGGATTTTGCACCCGATGTGTCCTCGACCACCGCGTGACCGGCCTGCTCGCACCACCCGGCGCACCTACGGTCCCAGCGCGACTGGAACCGCTGCGCGCCGCGCTCCTGGCCGCCGGACGACCCGTGACCGTGCACCACTGGCTCGACCTCGACGGCGTCGCCGACCTCTTCAACGCCCTGGCCACCAGGCACAGCGCGATCACCCACCGGGACCTGGACTCTCTGCCCGACAAGCTGGTTACCACCTACGTCCGTGATCTCCTGTCGACCGGCGACGTGCTACCCCAGCGCTACGAAGAAGTGGAACGCCTGCCCCGCTGGGCCGACCACGTCCTCGCGCAAGCGCCCGCGGAGCACCAGCAGATCGTCAGCCCCTTCGCGCACTGGTACGTCATCCGACGCCACCGCGACCGAGCCCGACGCGGCCAGGGATTTGCCGCGTCGTCCCTGGCGCGGACCCGCTCCCTCATCCAGCGCCCTCTGGAACTGCTGGCCTGGCTGGACGACGAAGGCCTCACCCTGGCCGACCTCAACCAGCACTCGCTCGACCGGTGGTTGTCCCAGGGCAAGCGTCACCGCAGGGACATCCGTGTGTTCTTGCACTGGGCGGAGCGCCACAAGCTCACCGCCCGCGACTTCGACGTTCCGCGGCGCCGGGTGGAACAGCCCAGCGTCTTCATCGAGGACGAAGAGCGGCTGCAGCAACTGCGGCGCTGCGTCGGGGACGAGACCCTCCCACTGGCGACACGCGTGGTCGGCAGTTTGGTCCTGCTCCTCGGCCTCAAATCAGCAAGATCCTCCGATTCACCACCAGCGACGTAGTGCGGGAGGGCAAGACAGTGCGCCTTCAGTTGAATGGGCACCAGGTGGACCTGCCACCGCGCATCTCCACCCTTGTCGGCCAGCGCCTGGAGTTGGCCGAGGCGGCCTGGCAGAACAACCGCTCCGCCAGCACCACCCCGTGGCTCTTTCCGGGCTCCAACCCGGCGCGGCCGCTGTCCCTGCAGTCGATGCACATCCAGCTCCGGAAAGCCGACCTGACAGGACTCGCCGGCCGCAACACAGCCCGCCTCGCCCTGGCCACCGACGTCCCGGCGTCCATCCTCGCGGAAGTCACCGGTACCAGCGTGCACAACGCGACGCGATGGGCCACCCTGGCCAAGCGCGACTGGACGGAGTACATCGCCACCCGCCGAGACGACGCCGGAGCTCGCTGAGAGACCGAACGTACGGGGCCGCTACCAAAACGGCCTTAACGGATCTGAATTGGTTGCAACCGTACAAATCAACCTGTCTGCGCAGTGCGAGAGCGGACCCATGCCGCAAATTTCTCAGCGTTTGCCTTCTGGGTCGGGATGACGTTCGTTGTCGCGCGATCCAATAGCTCGTCCAACCGGGCACTCGGGCCATCCTCAGCGACCAGGAGCGCTTCGGCTCGCGCGAAGAACATGTCGAAGTGCCCAGACTTCAGATGCCCAAGATCGCCTGCACGGATCGAGCCGAGCAGTGCTTGCCGGTCCAGCAACCGGGTGAGCGTTGGCCAGCCACGTTCGGCGAGCTGGACGACCATGTCAGCCGCAGCGGCGCGCGCGTCCCGTTCGCTACTGATCTCCCACCACCCGTCGCGTCCCACGGGCGTGCCATCTGGATGAAGCCTGGCGCGGTACAGCCCAAGCGACTCATTGATTGACTTCGGTAGCGACCCGAGCGACGCGCGCATCCAGTCCAGCCACGGGGCCGGTGCCACAGCCAGGTTGATGACGCAGCGCACTGACCGAGCCGTGCTCGATGAAGACGATTGCACGTTCACGACCGCCCAGTCGTCCTGGGAGTTCGTCAATCGCCAGGTTGACCCCGATCCCCTAAACCCCGCGGCGCGTGCCGCCGGCGCGACGATGTCCCTAAGCGCCGCCTTGAGGGCCGCCTGCGCTGTCATGCGGCTCACCTTGCCAGATTGTGGTAATCACCACCACAAGCGAGCAATCGCGAACCGAGAGGGAAGGGACTTAACGCCCTCTGAGCCGTGCATCGGACTGCGTCGTGGACCGGAGCCGAAGATTCCAGGTCGCTGAGAAGCCGTGCCCGTCAGGTGGTTTCGGCGCACTCATCGACGAAGGCGCAGAGCCGGCGAATGAGGCTCAGGAAAGAGGGGGTCGGGTCCGTGGTGCCCTGCATGTGGGGTGCATCGTGGAGCCACTGTTGCCACAGGGCGCCGGGGCCCAAGAAGCAGGCAGCTTGGTCACCCTGCAGATTCAGGTCGATGAACACGAGAGCGCCCATGGCCGCAGCCTGGTCGTATGCGAGGTCAGGTCGACGAAGATAACGGTCGAGGTAGGCGATCAGCAGCTCAGAGTCGCGGGGCGTTCCGAAGCAGGCCAGGGCCACGCAATAAGCCAGGCCAGCACAGCAGACCTCGCTGGCCAGCAGCAGCTCCCCGAGGCGCTCACGGAACTCGGTCCGGCGAGAGACAGCCACGAGCCATGTCGCAGTCCTCCGCTCACGCCATCCACCTTCAAGAAGTGTGGTGATCTCTTGGGCGGTGATGGCCTTCGAGTCCTCGCTCAGCTTTCGCGCGAAGCGGTCGTACTCAGGATCCTGCATGCGCAGCAAGCTGCCGCTGAGCTTCATGTACCGCCGCTCGGGCGTGACGTAGCGGTGAACCAGGGCCAGCAGTTCGGGATCCTCATGGGCACGGCGCATCACAGGGTCGATCCTGCCCCGCTCGTGTGCAACGAGGCCACTCCCTTTTGATGCTGCGCCGCTCTTCTGCTGAAAAGAGCGGCCAGGTCCGAGCCTCGGCCCCCGCCCGGAACGCCGTCTCTGGACCGGAATACGACACGTCCGGAACAAGTGCACTCCGCCAGTAAAGAACCCGGCTCCATGCACCCGCTGCGGGACCCTGCGCACCCTGGTGGGCACTGCCCAGGACGGCGGAAGGATCTGCGGCCCGTGCTCCGGGACGGATCTCGACTTCGCCTGCCGTGAATGCGGATACCCCGGCGACATTCACACCGACGGCTGCTGCACCCGTTGCGTCGCCATCAACCGCCTCCATGCACTGCTCCGCGACCACAGCGGCGCACTTGATCCGCAGCTGCTCCCACTCGCCGAGCAACTGGCCGCCGCGCCACGTCCGCAGTCACTGCTGGCCTGGCTGAACGCCGGCGAGGCAGCTCCTCTCCTGACCGACCTCGCGGGAGCCCAGGGGCCGATCACCCACGAGTTGCTCGACACGTGGCCGCAAAACCGCGGGACGCGCTACATCCGAGAGCTCCTGGTCGCCACCCACCGGCGTCCTCCCCACCCGCAACGAGGCATTCGCCCGCCTGGCCCTGTGGTCGCGCGACATGACCGCGGCCCTGCCCGATCACCAGGCCACGGTGATCGGACCCTTCGCCGAATGGGGCGTCCTGCGCGATGCCCGACGGCGCATGGAACGCGGCACTTACACCTACGGCGCCGCGACCCATGACCGCACCGAACTGCAGACCGCCGTCAAGTTCCTGTCCTGGCTCGACGTCCGCAACACGGCTCTGGACCAGCTCGGCCAGGGCGATCTCGACCTGTGGCTGACCGAGAATCCCACCCGCAGACGCAGCCTGAACTCCTTCATCCGCTGGACCGTGGCCCGCCGCCTCACCTCCAAGGTCACCGTCCCGCCGACACAGCGCATTCAGGCGACCAGGTTCCTTGCCAGCGAAGAACTCGACCAGCAACTGCGTCGTTGCCTCACCGACGACACGCTTCCTCTGGAAGTACGGATCATCGGCTCTTTGACCTGCCTCTACGGCCTGCACACGACCCGCATCAACACCCTGACCACTGATCGCTTCCACCAAGAGGACGACGGCGCCTACCTCACCATCAACACCCACCCGGTCCTGCTGCCACCCAAACTCGCCCAGCTCATCGAGCAGCAGATCACCCGCCCGAACCGAAACACCTCACTACTGCAACCGCCCCAGACAGCCGAGCCCAGGTTCCTCTTCCCCGGACGCCCACCCAGCCGGCCCCGCAGCGCCGCGACCATGCGCGCGATGCTGAAACAGCACGGCCTAGCCGGCATCAGCGCCCGCAACACAGCCATGATCGAGGCCGTCACCAACCTGCCGCCCATCATCGTCAGCGACCTCTTCGGCGTCAGCACGAGCACTGCCAACAACTGGGCCGGACTCGCCCAGGACAGCTGGACCGACTACCTCGCCGCCTGCGAGCCACCCGGACAGGCCCCCACCGGCAGCACGAGGACCAGGACATGCTCAGCCCCAGTTCCGTTGCTCTCGGCGCGGCCTGCCTCGGCAGACGGTGGATGATGATCCCCCCAGGTCAGGGTGGCATGCGAGTTCATAGGGGGATGTGGCAGTGATCAAGGTCGAGCGCAACGGGGCCTTCAACGTCAACAGCGTCGGGATCAAGGGATTGCCGTTCCCGCTGAGCTTCACCGTTCGCGAGGCTGACGGGTCATGGCAAATCAGCGCTTCGGCAGCCCAGGCGAGCGAGTTGATCGACGTGCTCTTGCGCTCGGCGAACGACACGGTCCTCGTCGTGGATCTTGCGACGAACAGCTTCATGCATGAGGACTTCCAAGAGTGGCGGCCGTCGTTGATCGCGGCGGAACAGGGAGTCGACTTCACCGTTCACCAGGTTGGGGCATGGGCCTCTGCCACTCCAGGACTCGGTGAGGAGATCCTGGTGATGCACCGCAACAGCCTGCCGCAGTTCCTGGATGGCAACTGGTCGCCCTACGAGCTGTCTCTCGTCGACGTGCCGACAGTGCCAACCCCGGCCCAACTTGACGAGATCGCCCTGGCCATTGGAACGGCGGCCCTCGACGAGCCGGTCCTGCCCCGCATCACGGGCTCGCGCTTCTGGTACTCCGGGCATGACGACTGCTACCTGGTGGCCGAATCCACAGATCCGACGATGCCCGCATCGGTCCTCAGCCGTCTGCTGGCCCTGCAGGCTGGCTCTGCACTCCTCAACACCTTTGCAGCCTCGTCAGTGACCATTCCCGAACCCGACATTGCGACCACGGGCCAGCTGATCCTCGAAAGCCCCCACTGGATAGGAACTGTTGGGGCCGCATCAGGAACTTGGGCGACCATCCACCTGTCAGCCACGCCGCAGCGGTGGCGTCTCGGCCAAAAACCGCCCACGCACGTCGACTACACAGCCACGCTCGACCCCGTCCGAGGCACCTGGCAGGTCACCCCGGCAAACAGCGCCCTCTGACGGGCGAATAGTGCAGGGTTGAAATACTGCCCCTTCACCAGTTGCTTCGTCGATGATCCGGTTGAGGCGAGTCGAAGTCGAGCGGCGGCCCAGATCCGCTCGAAAACGTCTTCGGGGACTTCTGCAGAGCCGTCGGCATCTTCCCAGCCGGTGAGGTCGGTACCGCGGAGGTGAAGTTATGCCGGAAGGCATGGGGTTTCACGATGCCGAGCCCGGCGCGCTTCCCGGCGCGGCCGAGCATCCGTCGGGTCCCGACCGGTGCCCATGACTGCCCTGAGTTCTTGGCGTGGAGCTGGACCAGGAGCATGCCGTGCCCGGCGGTTTCGCGCGGATACTCGCCGCAGGTGAGGTAATCGAAATAGGTGTGCAGCACCGCCGGGCACGGCATGCTTGATCAGTCCGCCGGTCACCGTGCCGCCGTCGATGCGCCAGGGGAGCTTGGTCTTTGCCTCGGCGCGGTTCGGGTTGCCGGGGCGGTGGCAGAGGTGGACGTGCGGGGCGCGGCACTCTCCGCAGGCTGCGTTCTCCCGTAGGTGCAGGTCCACCAGGTGCAGCCCGCAGAGCTCACCGATCCGCAGGCCGCCGTCGGCCGGCCAGGTCACCACCAGCCGGTCGCGGGCGGCGTTCACCACCGCCAGGAGCTTGTCCCGCGCCCCGTCGGGGAGCACCTTCGGGTGCCGACGGCGCAGCCGCGTCGGCGCGAGCGGGTTGGTGGGCAGGGAGTTCTTCACGTGCCCCAGAAACGCGCGGCGCCGGTCCGCACGCGTGGGCAGCCGCGAGGTGTCGAGCTTCTTGCCGAGTTCCCCGTTCACGCCCAAGGACGACTGGTGCAGGTGGAAGTTGGCGAGCCCAAGCCCGTCGGCGGACGCGAGCTGACCCCCGACCCGCTCGACAGGGAGGCGCCGGGCGGGTCGGGAGCGTCACGGAGACAACAGGTCAGCGCTCACGCCCACGCGCCTTCAGGGGAGTTGGCGGGAGGTCCGGGGAGAGCAGGCGGTCCCCGTCGTAGCCGTGGACCTCGCCGAAGCGGTCACCGGTGTGCCAGTCCGGGCGAAACGCAGACGGGCGGGATGTCGAGTTGCCCGGGTCGACGGTGGCTCTGGAGGTGGAGTTGCAGCGGCGGATCGAGGCGGCCATGGAGGCGATGCTCGGTATCCGCTTCCTGGCGTCGGAGTATCCGACGGGGCCATGGCACCGGGGCCGGATCGACACCCTGGGGCTGGACGAGAACGGCAGCCCAGTGGTCGTCGAGTTTACCGACCGCGGGTAGCGGTGACTGGAGCGCGAGTGCCTGGCCTTCGAGAAGGTCGTGCTGCGAGACCTTGAGCGCTACATGGGCATCGTCGGCGCGGATGTCCTCATGCCGCTCGGCGAGCCGTGGCGAACCGGCAAGCGCCCCTACGGCCGCTCGGCGCTGTACGCTCTCAGACCTCGGATCGGCCGCGCCCGTCAGGCGGGCGGGCCGGCGGCTGCTCGGTGAGCGACAGGCCGGTCAGGGCTGCCGCCGGTGCGGTGTCGTCCACGCTGGGGCCGAGCCACTCGCACATGAACACGGTGGCGTCGTCCTGGAGGTCTCCGTCGTGGTAGTCCATGACGGCCTGGATGAGGCGGCGCAGGGTTTCCGGGACCGGCAGTTGGTCGGCGTGCCGGCGGATGAGGAAGTCGGTGAAGCGTTCGACGCCGAACTCGCTCTCCCCGGGGCGGTGGGCGTCGGTGATGCCGTCGGTGTAGAGCACGATCCGGTCGCCCGCCTGCAGTTGCTCGCGGCAGACGGTGGTGGGCAGTCCCAGCTCGGTGCCCATGGGATGCCCGGGGGGACACTGCAGATGGCTGCTCCAGCGGCTGCCCCGGATGAGGATCGGCGGATGGTGGCCGCGGTTGATCCAGCTCAGCACACCGGTCCGGGTGTCGAGGGTGGCGAGGATTCCGGTCACGTACCGACGGTGCTCGTACTGATCGACGAGCGCGGCTTCCACCGCCTCGCCCTTGGCGACGAGCCCGGCCCCCTGGCGGCGGGAGTTGCGGCAGGCGCCCAGCGCCAGCGCCCCGCACAGCCCTGCGGCCGTGTCGTGCCCCATCGCGTCGAAGAGGGTCAGATGCACCAGGGGACCGTCGAGCGCGTACTCGTACACGTCTCCGCTGATCCGGTAGGCCGGCTCCAGCGCCGCGGAGATCACGACGCGTCCGTCGGCGTACGTGCTCGGCGGCATCAGGTTCCACGCCATCTCCGCCGCGATGGTCATCGGCTCCGTCCGGGTCAGCCGGGCCAGGGTGTCGCTGGAGGTGCGCTTGGCGACGATCAGCAGGGCGAGCAGTGCCGCGAGGCGATCGGCGTCCTCACGGGCCCGGTCGTCGTCGTAGGCGGAACGCACGCGCAGCGCCCCCAGGCGTTCGGTGCCGTCCACCAGTGGGAGCCACCATTCCGTCTGTGCCGCTTCGTGCGGGACGGCGGACATCGAGCGCCCGTACTGGTACGCCCGGCCGGCAGCGGTGCCCTCGATCCGGATGTCCGTGTCGCTCCCCGGCGGGGCACCGTCCTTTCCGGCCAGCAGGTGCAGCTGATATCGGGTGACGTCAGCCACGTAGATGAGCACGTCGGTGAAGCCGGCGGCCCGGGCGAACTCGCTCGCCTTGTCCGCGACCGCGTCGAGCGGCATGAGGTGGCTGGCGTCCAGCAGGTCGGCGAGCATGGCCCGCCCACCGGCTTCTCGGTCCGTGTCCACGGTTTCCCCCTTCGCGGGAGGCTAGGACAGCGCCGTTCCTGACCAGGCTACGACGAAGGCGGCGCCGGCCTGCCCGGCGCGAGTGCTGAGCCGGCGGGCCGGCCCTGGTTCATTGCGGGGAGGAGCGGGCCGGTCGCAGTACGCGTGGGGCGGCGCCGCTCATGATTCGGGTGGTGGGGCCCGCGGAGCGGCGCGGGAGGCGTTGGCACCGGGAGTGGCGCCGTGGACCCCGTCGCCCGGGTGGGCGGTCGACGAGGCGAGGCAAGGGCCCCTGACCGGAGTCTCGGGGCCCACACCTGCCGCGGGGACCGCTCGATGAGTCGGCGCCGAACCGCCATCACCCCTCCAAAAGGGGAATCCGCATTCCGTATGTATGTACGTACGTACGTGCGTACCGAGGATCTGCGGGCCTTTGTCGAGGGTACGAAGGGTCGCCCGTTACCGCCGCCGGAAGACCGGCGGCCCAGGCACGGGGGCGGCCCTGGAACCGGGCGGACAACCCTTGAGGTCGCCCCGGCGGGAGAGGGCGACCTCCGGGTCCGTCCGGTGACTGCTCCCGCCGGGGAGTGCGTCGAAGACGGCGTGTGACCAGCCGTCCCGGGGCGCGGCGCACCCTGTCGATGGTCGCGGAGCATGCGCCGAGCCTGGCGACAGCGGGCGGAGAGCGACGGGGGTACGGCCCCGTCAGCCGGTTGCGCCCCCGGTGCCGCCGCCGTCCGCGCCGCCGATGACGCCCACGGTTCCGCCGTCGTCGCCGCCGCTGGTGATGCCGCCCGTGCCGCCGTCGTCTCCGGAGGTGGCGCCATTGATCGCGCCCTCGTCCACGCCGACGGTCACACCTGCGTTGCCGCCGCCGTCGTTGCCGCCGCTGGTGACGCCCACCGAGCCGCCGTCGTCGGCGCCGCCGGTGACGCCCACGGTCCCGCCGTCGTCGCCGCCACCGGTTCCACCGTCGGTGCCGCCACCGTTGCCCGTGGAGCTCTCGGGAGTGGGGAGGGCCGGGGTGAAGTCGGCCGCGTTGTCATCGGTGTCGCCGAGCAGGACGCCGCGGGCCACGGATGTGGTGGTGCTCGCCCCGACGGCCGGGCCGCTGCCCTCGTGCACGACAGCGTTGCCGTAGCCCACCAGGTCCTTGACCCGCGGGTCGGCGGCACAGGCGGCGGCCGTCAGGCAGGCGAGCGGAGAGGTGCCCGAGACCAGCGCGACGGTCCCGTCCGTGGCGGACAGGTTGATGGTGCCGGCGGCGTCGGGGGTCGGGAGCGGAAGGGAGCCGCCGGTGTTGGCCCACTCCTGCACCAGGTACCGGGCGCCCCCGACGAGCGTGCCGGTCAGCGGTGTGGCGCGCCATGTGGAGGTCGCGGTCGGCGTTCCGCGCAGGTACTGCACGCTGTAGCCGCTCAGATCCAGCGTCGACGCACCGGCGTTGGCCAGCTCGATGAAGTCGTTGGTGTACGTGGCGCCGGAGTTGCCGCCGCCTCCGTACACTTCGGCGATCACGGCGTCGGAGGACGGCGTGGCGGACGCCGAGTGCACCGCGATACCGGCCAGCACGACGGCGCCGGCCACTCCGATCGGCACGACGCTCCTGCGTAGCCGGAGCCGGGATTTCGCCGCCGTGACGTCGGCACGCGTACGTATGGAGTGAGGCTGCGTGGCCTCCGAAGGGCGCGACACCGTGGTTCTCCTTCACCTGCAAGGGACATGACGGCGCGTCCGGCCCGGAGGGGCGGGTACGTGGGCGCCCAAGCCCCAAGATATGCGCGTAGACGGGGCGGTGCAGGGATTCTTCGAAGTTCACCGGTGAATCCGCGTATTTCCGGGACATGGGGCCGTGGGCCGGGCCCACCGCGAATTGCCCGTAGCCGTAGCCGTAGCCGTAGCCGTAGCCGTAGCCGTAGCCGTAGCGGTCGCGCCGCTGCCACCGTGGACGATCTGTGCGGCGCGTTCTGGCAGGGGCGCGGATCAGGGGCGTTCCGCGGTGAGGACCGCGAACTCCCACTGGCCCAGCGGACGGCGCAGGTCGAGGGCGCCGGCGGCGTAGCCGATCGGACGGCGCTCGCCGTGAGCGTCGATCTGTACGCCGCCGGCCGGTGCGGGCATGCCGGCCGGCAGCCGTACGGTGACGGCGTCGACCTCGTCGGGCCCGGAGTTCCACACCACCAGCCGCCAGCGCGTGCCGTCGGTGAGGACCTGCGGCGTGAGCCAGGGACCGCCGGACACCCGGGCGTGGGTTCCCGCGCCGAGCCAGTCGACGGCGGCGGACAGTTGCGCGGCGCGCTGCGGGGTCATCCGCACCGCGGTGGTGGCAGGCCAGGGGCAGACCGCGACCCGTCCGCCCAGCGTGTTGCGGTGCAGCACCAGACCGGGGCCGACCGGGCGGCCCGCGCCGTCCACGATCCGGCTCGCGACCCCGGCGCCGGGTACGGGTTCACCGGTCACGACCGGCGGGTGGCCGTTGATGTGCGGGTCGACCGAGATCATCGCGCCCACCCGCAGCGAGAAGTCGGGGTCCTCGCACACCTCGCGCACCGGCAGCGGGTCCGTCGGGCCCAGCCGGCGCACGCCGTTCAGCCCGATCAGCTCCCCGTAGCCGCGTTCGGCCAGGACGCGCGCCGCGGTGCCGTCGAGCAGCAGACCGCCGGCGAGCCAGCCCCGCACGGTGGCGTCGTCGTACGCCCACGCGGACTCGCCCGCGACCGCGTTGACCGGCGCGTCGCCCCTCAGGGTGACGGCGTGGCCGATCGCGCCGAGCCAGCCGGCCCATTCGCGGTGCGGTACGGCCAGCGCGCGCCAGTCGCCCTTCGTACCGCTGCCCTTCGTACCGTCACCCTTCGTACCGTCGCCCTTCGCGCCGTCGTGGTGCGTGCCGTCGCCGGTTCGCGCGGCCCGGCCGGTCTCCTGTGACCAGGGCACACCGATCCCGACGGTGCGCAGCGACGTGTCGAAGGTGTCGGCCAGCCAGTCCAGTGCCGGGCGGACCTCGGCGAGGAAGGCGGCGCGCCCGGGGTCGTCGTCGGGGTGGTTGGTCAGGAAGTCGTAGAGGCTGATCGCCAGCCCGTCGCAGCCGAGGATGTGCGCGGTCGCCATCTGGGCGAAGGTCTGCCGGTAGGACTTGTTCCACTGCCCGTACGGCCAGCACTCGATCTCCGGATAGCTGACCAGGCCGGGCGGTTGCTGTGCGCGCTGGGCGTCCAGCAGCGCCGCGTACGTGGGCAGCGCCTCGGCGCCGGCGTCGGAGTAGCCCCAGAAGTGCGGCCGGTGCATGTCGAATCCGGGCAGCCAGTCCGGCCGGCGCCGTCCCTCGGCCGCGTGCGCCTCGGGGGTGGAGGACATCAGTCCGAGGCGGACCCCGTGATCGGCGGCGATCTTCCGCCAGGTGCCGACCAGTTCGAGCTGGGTGCGGTCCCACATGTCCAGCCACAGCTCGCGCCACGGGTGGGGCGGCCCGGGTGCGGTGCATGCCGCGACCACCTCGTCGCGGGTCGCCCGCGTGCCGCAGGACCGGGCGAACTCGGCCAGGTGCAGCGGGCAGAAGCAGCCGCCCCAGTCCAGCGGTTCGTGGTTGTGCAGCCGGATGTCGTCCTCGATCCAGACCGCGTCGAGGTCCTCGGCGACGTAGCGGCGCAGGGTCTCGGCGAAGTAGGCGCGCCACCCCGGGTCCAGCGGGCAGACCACCACGTCGGCGGCGGTCCCGCGCTGGTCGACCATGGGCTGCCAGTCGTCGCGGCGCGGGCGCCCCCAGTCGCAGTGCCCGAGGGTATGGCCGGGGTTCAGGCTCACCGCGATGCCGGCGGAGCGCAGGGACTCGCGCCACGGCCGGGTGCGGTCGAGCCAGTGGCCGATCCGGTCGAGCGGCTCGTTGCCGTCGTTGAACTCCATGCCGAACAGGAAGACGCAGAGCTCGTCGGCGCCGGTCCGCTCGGCCAGCGCGACCATCCGCGCGGCGACCGCCGCCGGCTCGTCGGCCGGGTCCGCCTGGACCCGCAGGACGTACCGCGTCCCCATCCGGCTCACCTCCACTCCGCAACCGGGCGGGAGGCCACGCCGCGGTCCTGTCACCACCGGCTCGGCCGAGCCGGTCTTGCCCAGGGATCGTGTTGCTTGGCTGCTAAGTTGTCAAGGGCGGCTCGGAGGGAGCCGCAGCTCACCGGCCGGATGTGGAGGAGGCGTTGTTCGCTCGCGGGTCGGATTCCGCCCGTGGGAATTCTCGGCTGTCCTGTGGGAACCCCCGGCTGGACGGGCGGCGCGGTCGGTTTGAAGGGGCGGGTGCCGGCCGGCCGGGCCCACGGTCTCCGCTGTCCGGACGGTGACCGTGGGAGGTGGGGCGGTCGAACGGACCCTGTCGAGGCGTCCGGTGCTCATGCCGACATGCTCCACGCGCACCCTGCCTCGCGGGAATGCACGGATGCGGCAAGGACTTGGACGATTGTCGACAGGAGTGGTCGGGTGGATTCCGTCGCGCACTACCGCACGCCGCCGGAGGAGGTGCGGGCGCTGGGAATCGCCGTGACCGGCGCCGGCCGGATTCTGGACCACCCCCCTTCCCGGGTCGAACGCGCCCTGAACTGCCACGCCGGGGTCCTGGTGTACCAGGGGTCGGGCTCCCTCGAACTGCACGGCCACCCCGGGCGCTACCGGGTGCGGCCCGGATCGTTCCTCTGGCTGCCCGCCGGCGTGCGCCACCGCTACGGCCCGTCGGCGAGCGGCTGGAACGAGTACTGGATTCTGTTCGAGGGGCCGGCGGCCAGGAGCTACGCCGAGCTGGGATATCTCGGCGCGGCCTGCCCGGTCGTCGAACCGGCGGACGCCGCGGAGACCTTCGCCCAGTGCGTCCGGCTGCTGGACCTGCTCGCCCGGCCGGAGTCCCTCAGCGGCCATGTGGCCGCCACGAGTTCGCTCCATGCGCTGATCAACGCCGTGGGCACCGGCCGGCGGAAGTCCGCCGAGCCGGGCCGCTTCCGGCGCGACCTCGGCCTGCGCGCCCTGCGCCTGCTGGACAACGCCGAGGGGCCGGTGCGGATCGGCTCGATCGCCAGGGAGTTGGCGGTCTCCCGGGACAGCCTCGCGGTGGCGGTCCGCGAGGCCACCGGCTCCACCCCGACGGTCTACCTGATGCGGCGTCGGATCGACCGGGCGAAGGCGCTGCTGGCCGATACCGACAGTCCGGTCTCCCGCATCGCCCGTGAGGTCGGGTATCCCGATCCCGCCTACTTCACCCGGGTGTTCACCCGGCAGGTGGGAGTCGCGCCGTCGGTCTTCCGCAGGCAGCAGCGGCGCTGTTGAGCGGACGGCCGGGACCGGCGCGCAGCTGGCCCTGGCCGCGCGTGGGGCCGGCGCGCTCCTGACGGCTGTCTTGACAGGCGCCGCACCCGACTCCAAGCTGTCCCTGCGTGAGCGGCCCTGCGCGGAACTGCCATTGTCCAAGCAGTTCCGATCATCCAGGGCTCTGCTCGCAGCGTTCCTGCCGCGGTGTCCGGTTGCCCATGTACCGCACGCAGCGAACCTGCCCGCCCTGGCTGCCCGCTTGGTCACCTGCCGGTGCCGGGGCGGGGCTCCAGAGAAGGGACCACCCTTGCCACGCCTCCGAAGGGCGCTCGCGGCCGTCGCCGCGACCGCCTCGCTCCTCACCGTCGGCACCGTGCTGCCGGCCTTGGCGTCACCGGCGCCGGCCGCCGCCTCGTACACCGTCAGCATCGGCTCGACCAAGCCGTACGCCTACGCGGACGACACGCCTGCCAGTGGCTACATCGACAAGAACGGCACGTTCTACTTCCAGTCGTCCCACTCGCTGTACGGCGCGACCGACCCCCGTGAATGGGGCTTCTACACCGGGACCGACTTCGACAGCGCGACCCCGGACACCACGCTCGACACCGCGGTGAACCCGGCCGACGCCAAGGACGCCAACAACGACACGACCTGGCGCTGCAACAACAGCCCCACCGGCCGGGAGGCGACGCCGGCTCCCAGCGGCTCCGGCTACTCCCAGGCCAACTACTGCGACCTGCTCGGGGTCTGGGTCGACCCGGACACCGGCGACTGGTACGGCCTGGTGCACAACGAGTTCACCCCGCAGCCCTTCGGCGACGGACTGCACTACGACTCCATCGACTACGCCGTCTCCACCGACCAGGGGAAGGTGTGGAGCATCAAGGGCCACGCCATCACGTCCCCTTACCGCACCACCCGCGGTGACACCGCCACGTTCCCCCAGCAGACCTACGACTACGGCGACGGCGACCAGCGGTTCTACGTGGACACCGCGTCGGGCTACTTCTACGTCTACTACGGCTCGCGCATCGTGCCCAAGGGCGGCGTCGGCGGGAGCATGGGCGGCCTGGAGAACGTCGCGCGCGCACCCATCTCCGGCAAGATGGCGACCGGCAGCTGGGAGAAGTGGTTCGACGGCTCCTGGTCGCAGCCCGGCGTCGGGGGCAGGGAGAGCAACCTGGAGCCGGTCACCGCGGCCCACCCGACCGGCTACACCCCGGTGGCGGACGACTACGACCCGAAGAACACCGGGACCGTGGACCAGCAGATAGCGGCCGGCGAACTGCCCGACCAGTCACCGCTGTTCATCATGAACATCACCTACGACGCCTACCTCGGCCTGTACATCGGCGAGCCCGCGGTGGCCGCCGGAACGACCCAGCCGCAGAAGTACTACGCGACCGACAACCTGGCCACGCAGAAGTGGCACCTGATCGGCGACTCCGGCGGTTACACGTCCGGCTCCTGGTACCGCTGGTTCCTCGACAGCGCCAACAACACCAGTTCCACCATCGTCGGCAAGTCCTTCCGGTCGTACTGCGCCATCGCCTGCTCCCACTCCGACGGTGAGTACGCCAACGAGACGATCGACTCCAGCGCTCCCGCCGCCCCTCCGGTCGACCCGGCCGAGAGCTACCGCATCAGCAGCGGCACCGGCCGGGTGCTCGCGCAGGTCTCCGGCGGTTCGGCCACCACCTCGCTGACCGCGGGACACCGTTCCGAGCGGGCGGACTGGTCCTTCGTCGGCAACGGCGACGGCTCGTACCAGATCGTGAACGCCGCCACCCGCCAGGCGCTGGGCGTCGACTCCCGCTCGACCGCGAGCCGGGCCTGGGGCACCGGGCCCACCGTCACCGCGGTCGGCAAGAGCGGTCCCACCGTCGGCCAGGAGTGGTTCGTCGTGGCCGGCACCGACCCCCGCACCGGCAAGCCCACCGGGACCTACCGGCTGGTCAACCGGTACAGCGAGCTGGTGCTGGGCATGTCCGCGCAGCCCGGCCGGCTCGCCGAGACCACCCCGACCCGCAGTTGGACCGACCGCACCGGTGACGCTGTCGGCGGCAGCCGGTCCGCCGCCGAGCAGACCCTGTCGCTGACCGGGGCCGGGCCGGTTCCGGGTCCGGAGCAGGTCAGCGTCTACACCCCCGGCGCGCAGACCGCCACGGTCGGCACCGCCGCCTCGGTGCAGGTCGCAGCGACCGACTCGGCGGGCCGGAAGCTCAGGTACGCGGCGTCCGGCCTGCCGGCCGGACTGACGATCAGCTCCACCGGGCTGATCACCGGCACGCCGACCACCGCCGGCACCTACACCGCCACGGTGACCGCCTCCTCCGGCCGGGCCGGCGGCTCGACCAGGTTCGCCTGGACCGTCAACCCGCAGGCCGCGGACCTGAGCGGAACCCACACCGTCAGCCTGTCCGGCCAGGCGCTGGAGGACCCGGACTCCTCGCAGGCCGAAGGGACGCAGCTGGACACCTCGGCGCTGACCGGAGGGCAGAACCAGAGCTGGACCTTCACCCGGCTGCCCGACGGCTCGTACACCCTCACCAACGGCTCCTCGGGCCAATGCGCCGCGGACAACGGGGGCTTCACCACGCCCGGCACCACCGTGATCCAGTGGCCCTGCCCCAGCAGCGTCAACCTGGACTGGCGGGTGACCGAACTCCTCTCCGGCGCCTACACCCTCACCAGCGTCAACAGCGGCCTGCTGCTGACCACCGCCTCGACCGCGAACGGTGCGCCGGTGACCCAACAACCCGACACGGGTTCGGCGTTGCAGCAGTGGACCATCGAGTAGATCCGCGGGAGGAGCAGGCGCTCGGCAGGGCCTCTCAACCGGCAAGGCCCCCGGCGCACCAGCGCCGGGGGAGTTCTCCCCCCATCGGAGGAACGCGCATGTCCGCACGCGCAGCAGCGGCGATTCTCGGCGCCCTGACCGTCGCCCTGGCGACCCCACTCGTCCTGGCATCACAAGCGTCGGCCGCCACCGTGCCGACCACGCCTCACCCTCCCGCGGCCGCGCTGCCGGTCGGCTCCTCCCACGCGGGCGCCGCACTGCGCCCGGTGATCGCCCCGACCCGTAGGTCGTACTACGTCGACTGCGCGGCGACCACGGACGGGAACGGCACGTTGAGCAGACCGTGGAACTCGCTCACCGATGCCAACGCGCACACCTACCACGCCGGCGAGGCGCTGCGGCTCATGCGCGGCACCACCTGCACCGGGACCCTCTCCCCGAAGGGCTCCGGCAGCGCCGCGGCTCCGTTCACCATCTCCGACTACGGAACGTCCTCCGCGCGGGCCGTCGTCGACGGTGACGGCGCCCCCAACGCGGTCTACCTGTACAACGAGCAGTTCATCCAGCTCACCAACCTGGAGATCACCGACCAGGCCGCCCCGGGCACCAACCGGCGCGGCGTCGAGGTGGTGGCCCAGGACATCGGCGCGGCCCGGAACTACCTGCTGTCCCACCTGTACGTCCACGACATACGCGGTGACACCACCAAGGGCACCGACGGTTCGGCCGGCATCGACTTCGAGGTGCACGGCACCACCACGCCCACCTGGTTCGACGGCGTGGTGATCCAGGACGACACCGTCGACGACGTCGACCGCAGCGGCATCACCGAATGGTCCACCTGGGGCAACGACGCCGCGGTCAACGACCCGACCGACATGCCCGAGCCGCGCCACCCGACCAGGGGCCTGGTGATCCAGGGCAACACCCTGCACCGGATCGGCGGGGACGGCATCGTGGTCATCGACGCCGACAACTCCCTGGTGCAGTACAACACCCTGGCCGGCTTCCACCTGGAGCCCACCGGATACGACGCCGGGATCTGGCCGTGGGACGCCGACGGCACCGTCTTCCAGTACAACGACGTCTCCGGCGGGGCCGGCACCAACGACGGCATGGCCTTCGACGTGGACCAGGGGACGGCGGGAACGGTCTACCAGTACAACTACAGCCACGACAACGACGGCGGCTTCATGCTGTTCTGCAACGCCGACGGAAGCACGTCCGACGCTGTCGTCCGCTACAACATCAGCCAGGACGACTCCTACCGCGGCTTCGAGAACTGCTCGGGCGCGGTGTCCGGCATGCAGGTGTACAACAACACCCTCTACATCGGCCCCGGAGTCAGCCAGACCGTGGTCAACGAGAACAACACCACCCCGCGCGAGGTCTCCTTCAGCAACAACATCGTGGTCAAGTCAGGCAGCGGAAGCGCCTCGTTCAACCTGCGGTCCGGCGGCTACACCTTCCACCACAACGACTTCGTGAACCTGGGCGGCCTCCCGTCCGACCCGGGCGGAACCACCGCCGATCCGGCCTTCTGCGACCCCGGCGACGCCGGCGGCATCCGCGGCGCCACCGGCTACCGGCTGTGCGCCGGCTCCCCGGTGGCCGGCATCGGCGCGGCCGTCCGCGGCAACGGCGGCCGGGACTACTTCGGGGTCGCGGTGTCGCCCACCGCCGCCCCCAACATCGGCGCCTCCGCCGCGGCTCCCTCGGCCGGCGCGCCGAACCTGCTGCCCGACGGCGGCCTCGAAGCCGGCAACCTCAACGGCTGGAGCACCCGCGGCGCCACCGCCGCGCAGGACCCGGCGGCGCACGGCGGCGCCTACGACCTGTCCCTGAACGCCCCCTCCGGCGGCGCCGCGACCGCCGAGTACACCGTCACCGGCCTCCAGCCGAACACCGCCTACCGGTACACCGGCTGGGTGCGCACCACAGGCGCCCCCACCTGGCTGGGCGTCAAGAACCACGGCGGCGCCCAGGTGTCGGCGTCCACCACCGCGACCGGGTGGACCCGGCTGTCCGCGCCGTTCACCACGGGAGCGGGGGACACCAGCGCCACCGTCTTCTGCTACCTGCCCTCGGCCGGCCGGTCCAGCTGCGACGACCTGTCCGTCACCGCGGGAGGCTGACCGCCCCGCGCCGACGGGGTGGGGTTCAGCCCGAGGGCGAACTCGCCGTGGTGGGCGTCAGGGCGTGGTGCGGTTCGGGGGGCGCGGGGGAGGGGCGGACGCCGGTGCGGGTGGCGCCGATGCCGGCGGTCACGACGAGGGCGACGCCCGCCGCGGAGGCGAGCGCGGGGATCTGGCCGAGCACCAGCAGGCCGGCGAGGAGCGCGACGGCCGGCTCCAGGCTCATCAGGGTGCCGAAGGCGGAGGTCGTGAGGCGGCGCAGGGCGAGGAACTCGAGGGCGAAGGGCAACGCGGCGCTCAGGGCGGCCAGCCCCAGCATCGCGGCGAGCAGCCTCCACGTGACGTGCGCCAGGTCGGAGGGCGCCGCGGCGAGGAGGCCGACGAGGCCGGCGACGGGCATGGAGACGGCCAGTCCGCCGAGGCCGGTCACGGAGTCGCCCACCCGCTGGGTCAGCAGGATGTAGGCCGCCCAGCAGGACGCGGCGGCCACGGCGAAACCCGCGCCGGCCGCGTCGATCCCCCCGTGCCAGGGTTCGGTCAGGGCGACGACACCGAGGGCCGCCATGGCCGCCCAGCGGGTACGACCACGGCTCGGACCGTGGAGGGAGCCGTAGAGGGACACGGCCAGCGGGCCGAGGAACTCCAGCGCGCTGGCCGTGCCGAGCGGCAGCCGCGTCACGGCGAGCATGAAGCAGATCATCATGCCCGCGCTGACCGCACCCAGCGCGGTGCACGCCCGCAGGTCGCGGCCGGTGAAGTCGCGCGGGCGGGGCCGCACCAGCACCAGAAGGAGCACACCGGCCCACGCCATACGCAGCCCTGTCGTGCCCAGGGCGCCGAGCCGGTCGACCAGCGGAACCGACAGCGCGAGCCCGAGCTGGACGGCGGACATGGAGGTCACGGCCATCAGGGCCCCGGTCGCGGACGCGGACAGCCGCGGACCGGTGGCGCGGTGGTTCGGCAGGCTCATGCACCCGAGTACATGATGGCCGGACCGTTCGTGTCCACGTGCCGATCGTGAATGAACCGTTCGCCGATCCGCGACAATCCAGGGATGGAGACACGACGACTGCGGATGCTGGTGGAGCTGTCCCGGCTGGGGTCCATGCGCGCGGCGGCCGACGTCCTGGGCACGACCACCTCGACCGTCTCGCAGCAGATCGCCGCCCTCGCCGACGACATGGGCACCGCGCTGACCGAACCGCACGGGCGCCTGGTCCGGTTGACGCCCGCGGGACGCCGGCTGGCCGAGCACGCGGTGACGATCCTCTCCGCCGTCGAGGCGGCGCACCACGACCTCGCGCCGGGAGCGGAGCCCACCGGCACCCTGCGCGTCGCGGGTTTCGCCACCGCCATCCGCGCCCACCTGCTGCCCATCGTCACGGCCCTGGCCACGAGCCATCCCCGCCTCCGTGTCCTGGTCCGCGAACACGAACCCGCCGAGGCGCTGCGGCTGCTGGCCGAGGACGCGACGGATCTGGCCCTGACCTACGACTACAACCTGGCGCCCGCGGCCGAGGACCCCGTGCTGCGCGCCACCGCCCTGTGGACCGCGCGCTGGGGTCTGGGCGTCCCCGCGCACGCCGACATCCGAGAAGGGACGGCCGCGGAGGTCTTCGCCCGGTTCGCCGGGCAGGACTGGATCGTCAACTCGCGCAACACCGCGGACGAGACCGTCATCCGCACCCTCGCCTCCATGGCGGGCTTCACCCCGCGCATCACCCACCAGGCCGACAGCCTCGACCTCGTGCGCGCCATGATCACCGCCGGGCTCGGTGTGGGCCTGCTCCCCGTCGGGACGGTCACGCTCCCCGCGGTGCGGCTCGTCCCGCTCGCCGCTCCCGACGTCGAACTGCGCGCGTACGCCGTCGCGCGCCACGGCCGCCTGGACTGGCCCGCCCTCGCCCTGGTCACCGACCTCCTGGTCAGGCGGTCCGCGCCCGGGGCGATGCCCAGTTGAGCGCCGGGCCGTACGACGCTGTCGCGGGTGGAGCCGCGCCTTCGTGCAGCGGCCGGGCGGCGGTCCGGTCCTGCCGATGAGTTCGCCGTCCTCGGACGGTCCACCCGACGACTCGACCGTTCTCGACAGGAGTGCCATGTCCACCATCCAGCCGGTGATCCTGACCGCCGCCCAGGACGTTCTGCTCGGCTTCTACACGCGGTTGTTCGGCGCCGAGGAGGTCTTCCGGGTGCCGGCGGAAGGCCCCGCCTTCTACCTCGGCCTGCGCATCGGCGACACCGACCTCGGGCTGGTGGCCAAGGACGACGCGGAGACCGGGGCGGCGCCGCGGATTCTGCTCAGCATCGCTGTCGACGACGTCGACGAGACGCTCGGCCGGGTGGTGGCGCTGGGCGGCTCGGTCAGCGGCGGCCCCAACGACATGCCGTGGGGACAGCGCGTCGCCCACATCCGGGACCCCGACGGCAACCCGGTGAACCTCACCCAGCCGATCCCGCAGGGGTGACGCCGCCCGGCGGGGTTTTCCCAACCTTTACCGGCGCCGCCTTGTAGCCCCTGTGAGAGAGCTGTGAAGATCGCGGGGGTTTCTCGACGCCCTGGGGGGCTTGCGCATGTCGGCTCGTTCGGCGCGAACAACGGTGGCGGTGGCCGTCATGGCGATGGTCATGGCCACTGCCTGCGACGGGCAGCGGCACGACCCGAACTCGCCGTATCGCGTGGGCGATCACTACACGGTGCTGCAGAGGTACGTCACCGGCGGTGTGCACTGGCAGCTGGACGCCTACATCGACGCCGATCAGGACGGCAGCTTCTGTATGAGCCTTGACGATTCCCGGGGGCCGGACCACTCCGCGACGTTGCCGTGGGCGAACGGTGCGTGCGGCTTCGACGGTTCGGACTCCGGCGGGTACTACGGCGGCGGCCAGGCGCCGGGGCGCAACGCCTTCGCTTCCTACGGACCCGTTCCCGACGCGGCCGTAGGAGTGCGGGTGTCCACCGAAGAGGTCGTCCCCACCCACCCGCTCCCGAAGGGGCGCGGCCTGCCGGACGGCCGGTACTGGGTCGTGTACCAGCCGGCGTCGTGGCCCGGAAAGGGTGCCAGGTCGGTGGACCCCCAGCCCCTGGACGCCTCGGGGCGAAAGGTCGCGTTCACGACGTTCTGAGCGGTGCGCGGCGGCTGCGGCCGGCCCTCGCGGGGCTCGGCGCGCGGACATCGGCGTTGCCGCTCGGGGGAGTGGGGGCCGAGCGCATTCCAAGCACATGCTTGACATCGCCGGTGGCGCGGCCCATATTCCAAGCATGTCCTTGGAGAGAGATCCGCGGCGCGCACGGTTCCTGGACGACCCGCTGGCGATCCGGGCGATGGCGCACCCCGTCCGGCTGGAACTGCGGGCCCTGCTCGGCAGGGAGGGGCCGATGACCGCGGCCGAGGCCGCGCGTCGGCTCGGGATCAGCCAGGCCCTGACCTCGCACCACCTCCGTCAACTGGCCAAGTACGACTTCGTGGAGCCCGCGCCGAGCAAGGACAACCGCGAGCGGCCGTGGCGGCTGGTGTCGACCTCGCAGTCGTGGCGCGGTGCCGAACTCACGCCGGAGGGCGATGCCGCGGTGAGCGTCCTCGAACAACTCCTCGCCGAACGCGCCCTCGACCAACTCGCCACGTGGCAGCGGCAGCGGCCCGCGGAGGAGCCGAACTGGCGGGAGCACACCGGCATCGACCACACCGGGGTCTACCTCACCGCCGACGAACTCGCCGACGTGGCCGGGCGGATGGCGGACCTGCTCCAGCGGTACGTCGACGAGCGTCCCATCGACGACAAGTCGACCCGCCCGCCCGGCAGCCGGCACGTGCAGTTCACCCGGATCGTCACGGTCTCGCCGCCCGTCCCCGCGGAGGAGCGATGAAGGACCACCGGCCGCCGCTCGTACGGCAGTTGGCGGCCCGCGCGGCTGCCGATCCGGGGCGGTCCCCGTGCATCAGGTAGCGCCGGCGGCACCGGGCACCGCCGGGGCGGGCGCGCGGACCGACCGCCGGTTCGCCATCTTCTGGTCGGGCCAGACCGTTTCGCAGTTCGGCGACCGGATCAGCGAGCTGGCGCTGCCGCTCATCGCGGTGGCACTGCTGCACGCGAACGCCCGGCAGGCCGCGCTGCTGACGGCGCTGATCTGGCTGCCGAACACCGTCGCGCCGGTCGTCGGCGCCTGGATCGACTCGCGCCCCCACAAGCGGCTGATGATGATCGCGGCCGATGTGACGCGCGCCGCCGCCCTGTTGAGCCTGCCGGTCGCCTACGGGGCGCACGCGCTCGGGCTCGGGCAGCTGTACGTCGTCGGCGCGGTGACCGGGGTGGGGCAGACGGTGTTCGACGTCGCGTACCCGGCGTTCTTCGTGACGCTGATACCGCGGACCGGCTACGTGGCGGCCAACAGCAGGCTGAACATGAGCCGTTCGCTGTCGTACGTGGTCGGGCCCGCGGTGGGCGGCGCGCTCGTCCAGGCGATCACCGCGCCCGCCGCGGCGGCCGTGGACGCGGTCTCCTTCCTGTTCTCCGCGACCATGATCGGCCGGATCAGGACGAAGGGGCTGCCGCCCGCCTCGGACTCCCACCTGCCGTTGCGCACGCGGATGGCCGCCGGCGCCCGGTTCATCTTCCGGCACCCGGTGCTGCGCGCCAGCCTCGCCTGCTCGACCACGATGAACTTCTTCATGTACGCCGCGCAGGCGATCGTCATCCTGTTCGCCAACCGCGTGCTGGGCCTGCCGGCGGGCATGATCGGACTCGCCCTCGGGGCGGGCGCGGTCGGCGGCCTGGCCGGCGCGGTCCTGGCGCGCAGGGCCATCGGGGTCCTCGGCCTCGGCCGGACGATCATGCTGGGAGCCGCGCTGTACCCGAGTCCGCTGGTGCTGCTCGTCCTGGCGGGCGGCGCGCACGGGAAGAGCTTCCTGCTGCTCGGCGCGACGGAGTTCCTGTCGGGACTGGGCGTGATGTTCTTCGACATCGGCAACAACTCCCTCAGGGCCGCCGTGACCCCCGACCATCTGCGCAGCCGGATCGCCGGCGCCTACAGCTCGATCAACTACGGCTCCCGGCCGCTCGGCGCGCTGGTCGGCGGCTGGCTGGCCACGGGGATCGGCATGCGGCCGACGCTGCTGATCGCGGGTGTCTGCGGCGCGGCGGGCAGCTTGTTGCTGCTGCCGTCGCCCGTCCCCGGTATCAAGGTCGTGCCGGAACCGGTCGCGGCGGGGGATCGTCCGGAGCCGGGAAGCGGCGGCTGAGGGGTGTCCGGCCGCGGTGTCAGGGTTCCACCGGGCCGGTGAACTGCGGTTGCGCGGGGGCCAGGTCGGCGTGCGTGCGCAGCTCGTCGGCGTAGGTGCTCCAGTCGGCGCGGAAGAGGAAGTGGCCGACGCCGGGTACGACGCGCAGGCGGGCGGTGGGGACCGCGGCGGCGATGGCGCGCGCGGCCGACGTACGCAGCAGCGGGTCGCGTTCGCCGTGCAGCACCAGCGTCGGCGCGGTGATCCCGGCCAGCGGCCCGCCGTGCCACTTCGCGCCGATCTGGCGGCTCTGCGCCTTCGCGTCGCGGAAGCTGGTGACCTGGTGCGCCGCCTCCTTGTCCACGAACTCGCGCACGTCGTGCTCGTCGATGTGCCGGTCGGGCGCGGCGAGCAGGCGGGCGACGGCGACGGCCAGGTCCAGGTTGCCCTGAGGGGTGTCGGGGTGGTGGAGCCGGGAGAACCGGGGCAGGAGCGACAGGCGCACGTAGCGCAGGACGTTCAGGCCCTTCGCGTCGCTGGGGACGGCCGAGGACGTGATCAGGCTCAGCACGCGCTTCGGGTGGCGGATCGCGGTGCGCTGCGCCACGAGTCCGCCCATCGAGTGGCCGAAGAGGTGGGCGCTCTGCCAGCCGAGGGCGTCGAGGACGGCGACCGCGTCGTCGGCGAGGTCCTCGGCGCCGTAGGCGGGGGCGTCGCGGCGCAGCAGGGCCTTGAACGGCGAGCCGGCGCACCGGTCCGGCAGGTGGGTGGACTCGCCCGCGTCGCGCTGGTCGTAGGCCACGACGTGGAAGCCGCGGCCGAGCAGTTCGTCCACCAGGCCGTCCGGCCACCAGAACCGTGAGGTTCCCAGCCCCATGACCAGCAGGAGCGGGTCGCCGCCCGCACCGCCCAGGTCCTCGAAGGCGATCCGGATCTCGCCGTTGTGCGCATAGCGCGTCATCGCGTCCCTCCCATTCGCAAACGTCGTTCGCGAACAGCGTATGCGATAGATAGGCTGGCGGCAACGCGGGAGGTGGCGATGGCGGTGGCAGGGCAGAACGAACCGGTGATCTGGATGCGGCCGGAGCAGGCGGCGGTCGGACGCCCGGCCGAGCGCAGCCGCGCCGAGATCACCGCCGCCGCGGTGGAACTGGCCGACCGCGAGGGCCTGGACGCCGTCTCCATGCGCCGCGTCGCGTCGGTTCTGGGCACCGGCGCCGCCTCGCTCTACCGCTACGTGGCCACCCGCGACGACCTGCTCGACCTGATGACCGACAGCACCGCGAGCGAGTACGACCTGCCCGCGGCCAGCGGCGACTGGAAGGCCGATCTGCTCGCCTTCGGCCACCAGGCCCGGCAGATCATGCGCCGCCACCCGTGGCTGCCCGCCATGGTCATGAGCCGTCCCACGCTCGGCCCCCACGGGATCGACCTCCTGGAGCACGTGCTCGACGTGCTCGCCGACCACCCGGCCGGCCCCGCGCGCAAGTTCGAGGCGTTCGCCCTGCTCAGCGGTCTGACCGCGTTGTTCGTACAGAACGAGATGGCTGCCGCGGACACCGGCGCCGCACGCCAGGCCGCCTACCTCCACCACGTCGCCGCCGCGGGGGACCACCCCCGCATCACCGCGCTGCTCGCGGCTTCCCCGCCCCACGGCAAACCCCGCGACCGCTTCGACACCGTCCTCGCCCGCACCCTCGCCGGCGTACTGGGCTGACGTCCGCCGGCGTCCACCGGCGTCCGCCGCGGGCGATCGCACGCTCTGGCGGCGCGCGGATCTCAAAGGTGGCCGGGCGCCGGCCGGGAAGGGCCCTTGGCAGCCGGTGGAGCGGGTGTGGGCAACGGTTCGCGGTGCGGCCGGTGGGGACCGGTGCCGGCTCCGCTCCGAGCGGTGCAGGAACGCTCCCACGCGATCCCGACCATGGCGGTGACCTGGCCTGACGAGCCCCGACGGCCCTACTGTCCTCCCGTCAGGAGAGGATGGCCGATGCATCAGGACAGGCGGCGTCGCGCCGTGGCGAACGAGCAGGCCGGAGACGGGACTTGGACCCGAACCGGAACCGGGGCCGGGACGCTCGCGTCGGGGCGTGACCCGAGGGCGCTGCCCAAGGCGGAACTGCACCTTCACCTGCTGGCGGCCATGCGCCCGGCCACGCTGGCAGAGCTCGCGTCGGATGCCGGACATGCGGCCCCCGACCCGCGGGGGTTCGCCGACTTCGAGGGGTTCCAGCAGGTCTACGCGGCGGCCTTCGACGCGACGTCGGACCGCCCCGCCAACCTGCGGCGGGTGGTGACCGAACTGGTGGAGGACACCGCGGCCGACGGCGGCGTCTGGGTCCAGCCGCACTTCGACCCGCGTTCCTACGCGCACTTCGGAGCGCCGGAGGACGTCCTCGACCTGGTCCTCGACGCGGGCCGGCAGGCGGGCGCGCGCCGCGGCGTCGGGTTCGGGCTGACCCTGGCGGTGTCCCGCCACGCGACCCCCGCGGCCGCCGTGCGGCTTGCGCGCTTCGCCGCCCGGTACGCGGGGCGCGGCGTCCACGCGTTGGGGCTGACCGGCCACGAAGGGGCCCGCGGCACCGGGGAGTTCGCGGAGGCGTTCGCCATCGCCCGTACCGCAGGACTGACGTCGGCACCGCATGCCGGAGAACTCCGCGGACCCGACAGCGTCCGCGCGGCGGTCGACCGCCTCGGCGCGACCCGCGTCGCGCACGGTATCCGCGCCGTGGAGGACCCCGCCCTGCTGGAACTCCTGGCCGCGCGGGGCGTCTCGCTGGACGTCTGCCTGACCTCCAACCGGGTGCTGGGTCTGGTCCCCGACCTGGCCCGGCACCCGCTGCCCCGGCTGCTGGCAGCGGGTGTCCGGTGCTCGCTGGGGACGGACGACCCGTTGATGTTCGGGGCGTCGCTCAGCGACGAGTACCGGACCGCCCGTACGGCACTCGGGCTCACGGACCACCAGCTCGCCGAGATCGCCCGCGCCTCGCTCGAAACCAGCGACGCGCCGCCCGAGTTGATCGCGGCGGCCACCGAGGGCGTCGACGCCTGGCTCGGCTGACGTCCGCGCCGGCCCGTGCGGGGGCGTTCACCGGGAAGGCGGGGCGAATCCCGGGGTACGTACGCAGGAAGGCACCGCGGGGGGCGCGCGGTGCCTTCCGGTGGGGCTCGGTGGGTCAGGCGCTCAGGAGGAGCCAGCCCCCGAGGCCGCTGCACATGCTCGCGTTGAAGACGTCGGTGCGGAAGCCGGGCGGTACGGGTACGCCGGGGCAGATGTACTCGCCGACGCGGGCGAGTTGCTGGTACCAGATGCCGATGTTGCCGCAGCCGGTGCTGATGTGGCCGGTGAGCACGTAGCCGGTCGGGATCGGCGAGCCCGCGCAGACGTACTGGCCGTCGCGGGCCAGCTCCAGGAACCAGGTGTCGATGTTGGCGTTGCAGCCGTTGGCGGTGTGCATGGTGAGGACGTAGCCGGTGGGGATCGGTGACGTGGCGCAGATCCAGATGCCGTTCTGCACCGGCTGGATGTACCAGGCGCCGGCGCCGTTGCACCCGTTGGCCGCGCGGCTGGTGATCACGTAGCCATCCGGTATGGGCGTGCCGGGGCAGACCCATCCGGCGTCCGCCGGAGTGACGTCCGTCGGAGTGGCGGCTTCGGGGGTCGAGGCGGAGGGGGCGGCGGCGACCGGTGCCGCCTGGGGCGTCCGGGGCGCCGCACTGGCCGTGCCGGCGGCGGTGCCGGTGAGGACGGCCGCCAGCAGCGCGACCACCCCCACCGCGGCGGCGAGCCGGCTCCGGAGTGCCGTCGCCAGGGAACGGCCGAGCAGATGGCGATACTTGAGGGTCACTTCACACCAGTCCAATCGACAGGTCGATGAAGCGCCGCACGACGACCGTGCGGCACCGGGCTGTGGAACTGAAGTGACCCTAGTGGGAAGTGATGCGAATGGTCATCACCGGGTAAAGACGTCATCAACCTGGCCGGAAATCGACCGGGGGACCCGAGTTGGGACCCGATCCGGGAAGCCGAGCCGGGAAGCCGAGCCGGGAACCCTAGCGGGGACCGGACCGCGGATGAGAGGTGCCCGCGTGGACGGGAGTTCCGCGGTCCGACGCCGACGTGTCGGACCGCGGGGGAGATCGTCGCGTCGGAGGATCGCGTCAGAGGATCTGGATGGAGGCGACCCTTGGGGGGTTGTTCGGGAACGTGATGTCGTGCCAGCGATCGATCCTCACCGAGTCGCCGTTGGCGTCGTAGTAGATCAGGTCGTTGTTGCCCGTGACGATCCGGTCGACCCACCACCCGCCGAAGTTGGTCCGCCCGGCGTTCGCGTAGCAGTCCACGCTCTGCTGCCCGTTGAGGTGCGAGTAGATCTTCAGGAAGTTCTCCCCGCCGACGCACTCGACATGGTTGATGGCGAAGGCGTTGCCGCTGGGCACGCCCAGGGTGAGCGTGGCGGCCGCGGCGAGCGCGAGAGCCAGGGACCGCGCCACCTTCTTGACTTTCGAGATCACGGTTTTCTCCTTACCTGCGAGGGCCGGCGCACCTGCCGGCCGTGTCGGCGACGTCGCGCCATGGCGGAACGGTGCTTCGTCGAGCCGGCAGACGACCGGTCGCGCACCAGGCCGGCCCCTCCGGCCGCACCTGTCAGGGAGGCGGCCGGAGGACCCGATGCACCCAACGTAGCGATCGCCATTCGAAGTTGGGCGGTAACACTCCGTGTTCGGACCGCCGCGCCGAAACATCACCCGACCGTGGCGGCCCGGCCCCACACACCGCGGGCGCGTGCGCCGGTCAGGAACGCGCCGGCCGCGAACGCGCGGGCAACGGAGAGGCCGGTAACGGAGAGACCGGCAACGGAGAGGTCACCGCGGCGCCTTAGGGTGCGGGGGAGCGATCGGACCGACGAGGGGATGGCTGGGGATGGCTGTGGCTGAGGCGTTGGTGCTGGGCGGCGGAGGCGTCGCCGGGGTGGCGTGGATGACCGGTTTGCTGGCGGGGCTGGCCGAGGCGGGTCAGGACGCCACGGCGGCCGACCTGATCGTGGGGACCTCCGCGGGCTCGACCGTCGCGGCGCAGCTCGGGAGCGGCCTGAGCCTGGCGGAGCTGTACGCCCGGCAGGTCGAGCCGCGGTTGCAGGCCGCCGAGATCATGGTCGAGGTGGACCTGGCGGGCTTCGGTGCGCAGATCGAGGCCGTGCTGCGGGAAGCCACGACCGCGCAGCAGATCCGGCGCGCGGTGGGCGCGTTCGCCCGGGGCGCCACCACCGTGCCGGAGGCGGAGCGGCGCGCGGTGATCGAGTCCCGCCTGCCGTCGTACGACTGGCCCGCCCGCGCGATGAAGATCGTCGCGGTGGACGCGGAGAGCGGGGAGCCGCGGGTGTTCGACAGGGCGTCGGGCGTGGACCTCGTCGACGCTGTCGCGGCGAGCTGCGCCGTGCCCGGCGTGTGGCCGCCGGTGACGATCGACGGGCGCGGGTACGTCGACGGCGGGGTCCGCTCCAACGACAACGCCGACTACGCCGCCGGTTCCTCCCGCGTGCTGGTGCTCTCCCCGCTGGGCAGCGTCCAGTTGCTGCCGAGCGAGAAGCCGCTGGCGCAGGCCGTCGACGAGTTGCGCGCGGGCGGCGCCGAGGTCGCGGTCGTCGAGCCGGACGAGGCGTCGCACGCGGCGATCGGCGAGAACCCGCTGGACCCGTCCACGCGCGGGCCGGCAGCGGCGGCGGGCCGCGCCCAGGGGCGTGGCCTGACGATCGAGTGGACGACGGCCTGATCCGCTTCCGTGCTCGGGATCGACCCGGCACCGAGGCAGGACGCACGACGGCTGGACCACCTGCGCGGGCCAATCCGGTTGCCGGGGCGCCGGCGGCGCTCCTACGGTGGGCGGCGTGACGGTCGAATCCACGCGCGCGGCGCGGCTGTTGGACGCGCAGGCCAAGGCGGCACTGCTGTTCGCCGAGATCGAGACCCGCAACCTGGTCGCCCCCGGCCTGGGCGAACGCGAGGTCAGCGACCGGGTGCGCGACCTGGCGAACGAGATGTTCGGCACCACGCACTACTGGCACAAGCGGATCGTACGGTCCGGGCCCAACACCCTCCTGCCGTATCGCGAGAACCCGCCGGACCGGATCATCGGCGCGGACGACATCGCGTTCGCCGACTTCGGGCCGATCTTCGAGGAGTTCGAGGCCGACTTCGGGCGGACCTACGTCCTCGGCGACGACCCCGTCAAGCGCCGCCTGCGCGACGACCTGCCGCTGGTGTTCGCCGCGGGCCGGCACGCCTTCGAGGCGGACCCCGAGATCACCGGCAGGCAGCTCTACGCCGAGGTCGAACGGCTGGCGGCCGACGCGGGGTGGCAGCTCGGCGGCTGGCACGTCGGCCACCTGGTCGGAGCGTTCCCGCCCGAACACGATGACTTCGCGGACGTCGACTCCCACATCGTGCCCGCCAACGGCAAGCCGCTGCGCCGCACGGACGACGCGGGCCGGCTGCTGCACTGGATTCTGGAGATCCATCTCGTCGACCGCGAGCGCGGGTTCGGGGGGTTCTACGAGGAACTGCTCGACTTGTGAGGTGGGTTCGGCGAGGCCGCTGGAGGCCGAGGCGCGGGAGCCCGGCGGAGTCCGGTGGAGCCGTTGAAGCAACGACCGCTGCGGGGAAGCCGGTTGACCCGGTTGACCCCGTTGACCGGTTGACCTCGGCTGGCCCGTTGGCCCCCACCCCCTTCCGGTGACGCGCGCGGCTCCGGCCGACGGCGACCCGCCGTAGTGGAACGATCACGGCATGGACTTCACCGCCTGGCCCCCGCTGCTCGTCGTCGACGTCGAGAGCAACGGCCGCACCCCGCCGGACCTCGTCGAGGTCGCCGCCCTCCCGATCCGCGACGGCCGGCCGGACCCGGCCACGGCCGGCGCGTGGCTGATCCGCCCGCCCCGGCCCGTGACCCCGCGCGCCGCCCGGGTGCACGGCCTGACCGACGACGTCCTCGCCGGCCACCCCGCCTGGGACCGGGCCGCCGAAGAGGTACGGGGCCGGCTCGGCACGGCCTGGATCGCCGCGCACAACGCCCACGTCGACCACCGCGCCCTGTCCGCGCACCTGCCCGGCTGGACGCCCGACGGCGTCATCGACACGCTGCGGCTGGCCCGGACCACCCTGCCCGGCCTGCCGTCGTACACCCTCGACCACCTGATCGACCATCACCACCTCGACCTTACGGCCGCCCCCGCGCAGCGCCACCGCGCGACCTACGACGCCTACGCGGCCGCCCGGTTGCTCCTCGCGCTTGCCGGGCACTACCCGACCTGGCCCGCCCTGGTCGCCGTCGCGGTGCCCCCCGGCCTCCCCGGCGGCCCCGGCCCGCGACAGGACCCCACCTTGTGGTGACGCCCGGCTCCGCGGGCCCGGAAACGGAGTGGCCGAGGCCGCGCGAGGGCTGCTAGCGTCCGGGCACCGTGACATCGGCCGAGGAGGTGAGACCCGTGAACGCTGTATCCGCGTGGGTGCTCCCTCCGCTCGTCATGGTCGGGCGATTGACGTAGGTGTCGCCGGGAGCGCCTTGAACCCAAGGCACTCTCGAAGGGCAACACCCTATGTATGCAATGCAGTTCACCGCCGAGTCGTCGTCGAACGGCATGGTGGAGCGGGACTTCGCCGTGGGCGGGGTGCCCGGCGTGCTCTGGTCGCCGTCATCCGACGCCGGACGCGCGCCGCTGGTCCTGATGGGGCACGGCGGCGGCAACCACAAGAAGTCACCGGCGATGTCGGGGCGTGCGCTGCGCCTCGTGGTGGAGGGCGGTTTCCACGTCGCCGTCATCGACGCGCCCGGTCACGGCGACCGGCCGCGTACGGCGCACGACGAGCGGGAGATCGCCGAGCTGTACCGGGCGAGGGCGGCCGGTGAGCCCGAGGGCCCGATCGTCGTCCGCTACAACGCCCACCTGGCCGAACGCGCCGTGCCCGAATGGCGGGCGACCCTGGACGCGCTCCAGACGCTTCCCGAGATCGGGGAGGAAGGGCCGGTCGGCTACTTCGGCCTGAACATGGGCACCGCGATCGGCGTGCCCCTCACGGCCACCGACCCCAGGATCACCGCCGCGGTCTTCGGGCTGCACTGGCCCGACGCCCTGGCCGACCCGGCGCGGCGGATCACCGTACCGATCGAGTTCGCGATGCAGTGGGACGACGAGCACATCCCGCGCGCGTCCGCCCTCGCGTTGTTCGACGCCTTCGGCTCGCAGCACAAGACGCTGCACGTCAACTCCGGCAGGCACAAGGAGCTGCCGCGGTTCGAGGCCGACAGCGCGGTCCGCTTCTTCGTACGCCACCTCGGCCGCACGTCCACCCCGCCCGCCTGACCCCCTCCCCCGGGCGCCCGCCCCAGCGCGGGCGCCCACCCCCGAACGCGCGGCCGTGCATCGGGGGCCGTGCAGGCGGGACCTTGCACGCGAAACCGTCCACGGGGGACCCTGGACCATGGGTCCGGACGAGTGGCACCTCACCGACGACATCGACGAACTCCTCCGCCACGCAGGGGATTTCCTGCGCTCGCGCCCCGCCCTGCACACGATTCCGCTGACCGTCATGGAGACGCTGCGAACCCGCGGAGCGGCCGCCTTCGGTGGCGAGGCACCCGCCTTCGGGTGGCTGGAGCGCGCGGGCGAGGGCCGTGCGGTCTTCCACCTCCTCCGCCGGCTGAACCTCACCCCGCTCACCCCCGAGCAAGCCGACGCCCTCGCCGCCCACCTGGCCGGAACCGGCCGGGTCCTCACCGGCGTCAGCGCGGACCACGACACCGCCACCGCCTTCACCGAAGCCTGGCGGCGGCACACCGGTGCGACACCGACACCCCTCAGCCGGCTCCTCCTGTACCGCCTCGCCTCGCTCACCCCTCCGCACCCGCTCCCCGCGGGCCGGGCCCGAGAGGCGGGTGACCAGGACCACGAGCACATCGTGCGCTGGTGCGGCGAGTTCGTCGACGCCGTCGGTGAGGCGACCACCGTGGACGCCGCCGGTTGGGCCGCCACACGTTTCGCCGGCAAGCGGTACACCTTCTGGGAGACCCCGGACGGTGCCCCCGTCGCCATGGCCGGCCGGACGCCCCTGGTCGCCGGCCAGATCCGCGTGGACCCCGTCTACACCCCCCTCCGCCTGCGCGGCCACGGCTACGCGGCCGCCGTGACGGTCGCGGTCAGCCGCGCCGCACTGTCCGCGGGCGCGACCGACGTCGTCCTGTTCGCGGACGCGGCCAACCCCACCAGCAACCGCCTCTACCGCCGCATCGGCTTCCGCCCCCTCGCCGACTTCACCACGTACGACTTCGCGTAGCACCCCCGCGCGCCGAACCGCACTTCACGCGACCGGCGCGCGGCTCAGGTGGGGGTGGGTGGGATGAGGACGGCGGCGCCGTTGACGCGGTCTGCGGCGAGGTCGGCGAGGGCCTGGTCGGCGTGGTCGAGGGGGTAGCGGGTGACGGTGGCGTGGATGCCGACGCGTTGGGCGGTGGCGAGGAAGTCCCGACCGTCCTCACGGGTGTTGGAGGTGACGCTGCGCAGGTCGCGCTCCTGGAACAGGTGTTGCTCGTAGGTGAGCACGGGGATGTCGGAGAGGTGGATGCCGGCGATGGCGAGGGTGCCGCCGCGGTCGAGGGCGGCGAGTCCGACCGGCACCAGGTCGCCGACCGGGGCGAAGAGGATCGCCGCGTCCAGCGGCTCGGGTGGTGCGTCGTAGGCGTCGCGGGCGGACGACGCGCCGAGCTCCAGGGCGAGTTCGCGGGCCGCGGCGGAGCGGGTCAGCACGTGTACGGTCGCACCGTCGGCGAGGGCGACCTGCGCGGCGAGGTGCGCGGAGGCCCCGAAGCCGTACAGGCCCAGCCGGCCGCCGGGCGGGAGCGCGCTGCGCCGCAGCGCGCGGAAGCCGATGATGCCCGCGCACAGCAGCGGCGCCAGTTGCGCGGGGTCGGCGTCGCCGGGGAGCGGGTAGGCGAACGCCTCGGGCAGCACCGTCATCTCGGCGAAGCCGCCGTCGGCGTCCCAGCCGGTGTAGACGGAGGACGGGCAGAGGTTCTCGTGCCCGGCCCGGCAGTAGCGGCAGACCCCGCAGGTGCCGCGCAGCCACGCACCGCCCACCCGGTCCCCGACGGAGAACCGGCTCGCCCCGTCACCCGTCGCGCTCACCCGGCCGACGATCTCGTGGCCGGGGACGGTCAGTGGCCGGTGCGGCCGCAGGTCGCCCTCCGCCAGGTGGAGGTCCGTACGGCACACCCCGCACGCCTCGATCCGCACCTGCACCTCGCCGGGCCCGGGTGACGGGACTTCCCGTCGGACCGGGCGCAGCGGCCCCGAAGCGATCGGGCCCGGTTCGCTCACCGCCCAACCGCTCAGGTCCCCCGTGCGGGCGGCCTCGAACGCCATGCCTCCAGCATGCGCCCGCCCGTACCGCCCGGCAATCGCGCCGCGGTGTCCTCACGGCCGGCGACGGCGCGCTCACTCGCGGTGCGACGGGCGCGGCACGAGGGCGGTGACCTCCTCGTATCGTCCTGGTGCGCCTGCCACGACGGGACGTTCGCACGCTACGGTCTGGTTGCGGCGATGATGCCGCGCGACGTGGACGTGACCGGGAGCCGTGCGTACACCGGCGGCTGCCGGATTCCGCACGGCCCCGCACCGCGTGGCAGCACCACCAACCGAGCGCACTGACAGGAGCCGAGCACTATGTCCGCTGACATCACGCTTCCCTTCGAGAAGGGCAGCCACGTGCTGTTCATAGGCGACAGCATCACGGATGCCGGCCGCCTGACGGACAAGCCGCCGTACGGCGGCGGCTATGTGAGCCTGATCCAGGCCCTGGTGACCGCCGAGGCACCCGAACTGGGGCTGCGCTGGAGCAACCGCGGGATCTCCGGCAACACGGTCCGCGACCTCGCGGGGCGCTGGCAGGCCGACGTCCTGGACGAGCGGCCGGACTGGCTCTGCGTGAAGATCGGCATCAACGACTGCTGGCGGGGCGTGGAGGGCAAGACCGAAGAGGCCGTGCCCGTCGGCGAGTTCCAGGAGACGCTCGCCGCGCTGCTGGACCGGGCTGTTGCGGCCACCGGCTGCCGCGTCGTGCTCGCCACCCCCTACCTCATCGAGGGCGACAGGTCCGACCCGTGGCGGATCGAGTCCGACCGTTACGTGGCCGCCACCGGCGAGGTGGCGCGCGAGCGGGGGCTGCCGCTGGTCGACGTCCAGGCGGCCTTCGACCGCGTGCTCGCGCACACCGTGCCCGCCGACTGGGCCCGCGACCGCGTCCACCCGGCACTGCCCGGCCACGCGGTGATCGCGCGCGCCTTCCTCGACGCCTTCCGTGGGCTCGGCGCGGGTGACGCCGGTGAGGTCGGGGCGAACTGACCTGCGGCGGCGTCGTGTTCGGGCCG
>NZ_JBFBIV010000010.1:38885-156428 GCF_040702025.1 Streptomyces sp. NPDC088194
GTCCCGGACGCGGGTGCCGCGATCTCGGGGCCGCCGTGGTCCGCGCGCCTTCCTCGACGCCTTCCGTGGGCTCGGCGCGGGTGACGCCGGTGAGGTCGGGGCGAACTGACCTGCGGCGGCGTCGTGTTCGGGCCGGTCCCGGACGCGGGTGCCGCGATCTCGGGGCCGCCGTGGTCCGCGCGCCTTCCTCGACGCCTTCCGTGGGCTCGGCGCGGGTGACGCCGGTGAGGCCGGGGCGAACTGACCTGCGGCGGCGCCGTGTTCGGGCCTCGTTCCGGACGAGGGTGCCGCGACCTCGGGGCCGCCGTGGTCCCCGGCCGTCAGTCGCCCGGGTCCGTCAAGTCCTCCGGCGCCTCCGGCGCCTCCGCAGCCGCCGCGCGGCGCCGGGGGAGGCGGTGCGCCGCGACCGGCCGGCCGGCCAGGAGGTGCTCGGTCACGATCGTCCCGGCCGCGGCCGGGTCCACGTGCCCGTACCAGACGTCGTCCGGCTGCACGCTGAGCACGGGGGCCTGGTTGCAGGGGAACTGGCAGCCGGTCTGCACCACGAGGACGTCGTCGTCGCCGAGGCCGTGCTCGCCCAGCCCGCCCACCAGGGCACGCAGCGTCGCGTCCGCGCCCTTCGCTGTGCAGCGCGGCCCGCGGCACACCAGGACCTGGTGCCGGTGGCCGGTCACCTCCTCCCACGCCGTGGAGGTCAGGCCGGGCTCCTCGCCGGTGATCGGCCGGACCGAGGACGCGACGGCGTCCACGGCGTCCAGCCCCTCCGCGAGCCGGGTGGCGACCAGGACGTCCGGGCGGCGCCCGCCGTGCTCGCGCCACCAGTGGGCGGCGACCCGGCGCAGCCAGGACGGGCCGGGGCCGGTGTCGCCGCACCGGACACCGACCAGCACGACCGTTTCGGCCCCCGCGTCGGCCAGCCGGGCCAGTTCGGCCGACAAGGACGGCTCGCCCTGCTGGAGGAACGCGATCGTCGCCCCGGACCGGCGGGCCCGGTCCAGCAGTTCGGCCCGGCGGCCGGCCTCCAGCACGGACATGCCGACCAGGACCAGGGCGCTGCCGTCACCGTTCACGACGTGGACTCCTCACGCAGCACGCCGTTCCACCGGACGTGCGGCCGGTCGTGGCGGGGGTGCCGTTCCACCGTCGCGTCCACCCCGTAGACGCGGCCGATCAGCTCCGCGGTCAGCACCTCGGCCACCGGTCCGTGGGCGACCAGCCGGCCGTTGAGCAGGACAGCGACCTCGTCGCAGTAGGCGGCGGCGAGTTCGAGGTCGTGCAGTGCCGCGACCGTGGTGACACCCAGCCCGCGCACCGTCTGGAGGAAGCCCAACTGGTGCCGCAGGTCGAGGTGGTTGGTGGGCTCGTCCAGGAGCAGCACCTCGGGCTGCTGCGCCAGGGCCCGCGCGAGCTGGACCCGCTGGCGCTCGCCGCCGGACAGGGACGACCAGCTCCGGTCGAGCAGGCCGCCGACGGCCGCCGCGGTCGCGGCGGCGGCCACCGCGCCGCGCTCGCGGGCCGCCGCCGCGCCCGGCGGCACCGGCCACCGGCCGCGGTGCGGGGTCCGGCCCAGCTCGATCACCTGACGGGCCGTCAGTGGCAGCCCGGTGTCGGCCTGCTGCTCCATGAACGCCAGCCGCCGCGCCCTGTGGCGGGCCGGCAGCGCGTACAGGTCCCCGCCGTCCAGCAGGACGCGGCCCTCGTCGGGCCGGCGAAGGCCCGCCAGGGCCCGCAGCAGCGTGGTCTTGCCGGCGCCGTTGGGTCCGAGCAGCCCGGTCAGCCGGCCGGGGGAGAAGCCGAGGCCCACGTCCGACAGCAGGGTGGCGGCGCCGGCCCGTACCGCGATTCCCTCGCAGCGCAGCGCGACCGGCCGCCCCGCGGTCACGCCCGTCCTCCCGCCGCGGCGCCGCGCCCTTGCCGCCACAGCAGCCACCCGAAGAACGGCGCGCCGAGCCCGGCGGTGACCACGCCGACCGGGATCTCCCGGTCGGGGAGCACCGACCGCGCCACGACGTCGCTGCCGACCAGCAGCGCGGCGCCCAGCAGCGCGGACACCGGCACCAGGACGGTGTGCCGCGGCCCGCACAGCAGGCGGACGACGTGCGGCACGACCAGGCCGACGAACCCGATGACCCCGGTCTCGGCCACCAGGCACGCGGTCATCAGCGCGGCGGTGCCCACCAGCAGCCAGCGGACGCGTTCCACCGGGACCCCGAAGGAGCGGGCCGCGGTCTCCCCGAAGGCGAACGCGTCCAGGTCCCGGGCCGCCGCGATCATGAACGCCGTGCCGGCGACGGCGACCGCGGCCAGGAACAGCGCGGTGTGCCAGCGCACCCCGGCCACCGAGCCCAGCGTCCACTCCATGACGCCCCGGGCAGCGTCCCGGTCCCCGAGCACCAGCACCACGAACGAGGTGTAGGCGGCGCACATCTGCCCCACCGCGATGCCGGCCAGGACGGTCCTGCTGCCCGGCAGCGCCCACGAACCCGCGCCGGCCAGGGCCATGACCACGGCGGCGGCGAGCAGCGCGCCGGCGAAGGCGGCCGCCGGCAGCGCGAGGGCCGCAGCCGCGCCGGAGGCGCCGACGCCCAGCACCAGCACGGTGACCGCGCCGACCGCGGCACCGTCGGAGATGCCGAGCAGGTACGGGTCGGCGAGGTCGTTGCCGGTCAGCGTCTGGAGGACGGCGCCGCAGACCGCGAGCCCGGCGCCGGTGGCGGCGGCGCCGACCACGCGCGGCAGCCGCAACTGCCAGACGATCTGGTCGTCCAGCAGCGTGACGTGGTGGTCGCCCATGCCCAGCCGGCGCAGCACGACGTCGGCCACCACCCGCGGCGGTTCGTGCACCGAGCCGACGGCGAGGCCGAGCAGGCACATCGCCAGCAGCGCGGCGGCGGCAACGGCGAGGGCCACCGCCGCGCGCCCCGGTCCCGCCGCGCGCCCCGATCCCGCCGAGCGCTCGTTGAGCGGTTCGGTCGGGGGGTCGGCCGGGCGTTCGGTGGGCGGGTCGGCCGCCGTCACGACGCGGGGTGCAGCTTGGCCAGTCCCGCCGAGACTTGGGCCGCGCCGTCGGCCAGGAGCACGCCCGGCGTCGACTCCGAGAACGGTACGACGACGAACGCCCGCTTGCGGACGGCCGTCAGCCGGCTCAGCACGGGGTCGTGCTCCAGGTAGGCGATCTTCGACTTCGCGGTGTCCCAACCGGCGTCCGCGAGGACGATCGCGTCCGGGTTCGCGGCGGCCACCTTCTCCCAGCTGACGCTCTGCCAGCCGCCCGGCAGCGAGCCGAAGACGTTGTGCGCGCCGACGGCGTCGAGGATGAGCTGCGGTCCGCCGTGGCCGGCGCCGACGAAGGGGGTCTTGGTGTCGGAGTCGTACCAGAGCACGTTCAGGCCCCTGCCCGCGCCCTGGGCGGCCAGGCCGGCCAGCGTCTTCTTCTGCTGCTGCTCGATGGCGGTGGCCCGCGCGGTCACCCCGAAGACCTTGGCGACGTCCGTGAGCTCGCCCCAGACCGCCGCGAAGGACGCGGCCGGCACCTGCTTGCTGTCGGCGCAGCCGAACGGCGACAGGTAGGAGGGGATGTGCTCGGCATCCAGTTCGGCCCGGGTGCCGGCGACCTTGCCGGTGAAGGCGCTGGCGTAGGAGGCGTAGAGGAAGTCGGGGTGCGCCGCGAGCAGCTTCTCCTTGGTCGGGTACTCCTTGCTCAGCACCGGCACGGAGTCGTAGGCCGCTTTCCACCGGGCCGGGATCGTGTCGTCGAGGTAGGCGGTGCCCGCCATCCGCGTCTGGAGGCCCAGGGCCAGCGCGACTTCGGTGGCGCCCTCGTTGAGGGTGACCAGGCGCTTCGGGGGTGTGGACACGGCCGTGGCGGCGCCGCAACTGCGCACGGTCACCGCGGCGGGGTGGCCGGACCCGGTGGCGGTGGCGGGGCCCTTCGCGGCGGGTGCTCCCGTGCAGGCGCCCAGGGCGCCGAGGGCGAGCAGGGCCGTGGCGGAGGCGGCGAGCCGGGCGGCGCGGGCCCGGCGCGGGCGCGGGGCGCGGTCGGGTCTCGGGCGCGCCCGCCGGCGTATGAGCTGATCGTTGCGGTGGAACGGGTGCAGCGCGCTGGTCGGCACGTGTTCTCCAAACCCTCGTGGAAGATGTCGCGCCGTGGCCGGTCTCCTGGCTTCCACGTCAACGCTCCGCGGCCGACCTTCCCAGGCGACCCGTCTCGGTCCCGCCCAGTGGCCCCGACCGTCTGCACGGTCGGCGAGGGCCGCGCAACTCCGCGGCTACAGTGGCGAGGGCCGCACCGGCTTCTCCACCGGTTTCCCGTGCACCACGGCAAGCGCACGCTACCAAACGCGACAACCCGCCCGACCAGCCGGAGGGTCCCAGGTCAGCGGGACGGGCGGTCGGGCATCGGCCCGGCGGTGGCCTCGACGCGCCGAGGCCCGGCGCCCGCACCGGAAACCGGCCGTCCGGCGGGACCCGGCTTCGCCGTCGCCCGCGCGCTCGCCGCCCAGAGCCACCCCGTCGTACGCACCGCCCGCGGCCGCGACGCGGCGCAACGGCCCGCGGCCGAGCCACGGAGGGACGGACACGCCCGCCCGGCCCAGGGCCCGGACCTGTTCGACCCCCGCCGGTACGGCGACAAGCGGCCCACCACCCCGCCATGACCTTCGGCCGCCGCGACACCCTGGTCGACAATCGCCGGCGCCCTGCCGAACGTCCGGGCACTGTCCGCGCCGGACGCGTACACGGACGCGTACACGGACGCGTACACGGAGCCGTACACGGACGCGGTGCACACCCCGCTGGACGTCGCCCCGCGCTCATCCCGCCCGGCGCAGACGCGTCGGGGCCGGACGCGAGCGAACGCGTCCGGCCCCGACGAGAACTGACGGAACGTCAGCCCGGGATGATCGAGAACGATCCGCCGTTGAGGGCGGTCTCGGTGTACGGGCCGCTGTCGATGGCCTGCGGGTTGTAGGCGTCGAACGACTGGCCGTCGACGGTGATGCCGCTGAAGTCCTGCTCGTTGAAGGACGGGTAGCTGCCGGTGGGCGACTCGATCACGGCCTCGGCGCTCGCGTCGGACGCGTTGAGCGAGGACTGCGTGGTCTTCGACCAGCCCTTGGTGGTGTCGGCCAGCTTCAGGCTGTAGGAGCCGCCGCCGTTGTCGACCACGCTGGCGGTGAACACGTCGCCGGCGTCCACCGGTTCGTTGTAGTACACCGGCGAGGCCGGGTACATCTCGTACCAGCCCGAGTACTCGGGGCCGCCGCTGGAGCAGTCCACCTGGACGCCGGTCTGCTCGACGGTCTGCGAGCCGTAGCCGTCGATGCCTATCCACGGCGCGTACAGGTCGTTCGAGGAGTTGCAGGTGACCTGGGGCATCGTCCACGAGCCGGAGATGCTGCTGAACGAGCCCTGGGCGATGTAGCCGCCCCAGTTGCTGTCGCCGGAGAAGCCGTGCAGCGGCTGGGCGAAGTGGTGGGCGCCGAACTCGACGCTGGGGGCGGCGGCGCTGGCGGGTCCGGCGAGGGAGGCGCAGGACAGGGCGAGCAGCGCGGCGGCGGCGGCCCTGGTGGGGGCTGCGGTGCGGAACTTGTGCATCCGGTGAACTCCAAAGGTGTGGGAGTTGCGAGGGTGGTGGGGGGAGTCGGCCTGCCGTCCGTGGCCCGTCTGGTTGTGGGGGAGGCTGGCCGACCAGGCCGGTGTAGTGATGCTGGCGCCGGGGGCGGGGGGCGTGGAAGGCCCCGGCTGTTACCGGATGGCGCAATGGCGTGAACATGACAACACTCGGAGTGGTGACAGACCTCGGCGGTGAAACCGCTTGGCCCCGGCGGGAGTTCGGGCCCGGAACGGCCCGGGGGCGGACGCCGGCCGCCCGCGGCCTGGAGGCCGCGGGCGGGTGGGAGTCACGGATGTGACGGCCGGTCAGCGGTAGTAGCAGCCGCTGTCGAGGTCCTCGATCAGGGTGGGGCCGTCGGGCGTCCAGCCGAGCAGCGTCCGGGTGGCGTCGCTGCCCGCGGCCATGTCCGTTCCGTAGAACTTGGTGAGCCAGCCGAAGTGCTCGGCTGCTTCGCCGGCCGGGACGGAGACGACGGGCAGGCCCAGGCCCCGTCCGACCGCTTCGGCGATCCGCCGGGTCGGGATGCCGGTCTCGGCGGCGGCGTGCAGGGTGGTGCCGGCCGGCACCTGCCGGTCGAGGGCGAGCCGTACGACGCGGGCCGCGTCGCCGCGGTGGACCGCCGCCCAGCGGTGGGTGCCGTCGCCGATGTAGGCAGAGACGCCCTTGGCCCGCGCGGTGGCCACGAGCGCGGCCAGGAAGCCGGGGTCGCCGGCGCCGTGCACGGTGGGGGCGAACCGGGCGACGACCGTGCCGACCCCGCGGTCCGCGTACTCCAGCGCGAGGTTCTCGCTGCCGCCGCGCAGGGAGTCGACGCCGTGGAACGGCGATCCGTCCTGCTCGGTCGCGACCCGGCCCGGGGTGAGGAAGGCCAGGCCGGAGGCGAGGACGAAGGGCCGGCCGGTGCCGGCGAGGGCGTCGGCCACGGCCTGTACGGTGCCGCGCTCGGTCTTGTTGGTGCCCGCCTGGTCGGCGAAGTCGTGCTTGTTGGCGAGGTGGACGACGGCCTCGGCCGCGGTGGCCGCGGCGCGGATGCCGTCCAGGTCGTCGAGGTCGCCCCGGACCACCCGGACGCCCCTGGCGTCGAGCGTGGCGGCGGAGGCGTCCGAGCGGGCGAGGCCGGTGATCTCGTGTCCGGCGTCGAGCAGTTCGCCGACGACGGCCGTGCCGATCCATCCGGTCGCTCCGGTGACGAATACGCGCATGTCGTTCTTCCTTCGGGTAGGTCCGCGGCGTGCTGCCGCGGGTCGGTGCTGCGGGCGGCCCGTGCGGGGCGCGCGCCGTGGAAACGTGGGGACGCAGGAACGGGGGAGTGGGCGAACGCGGCGGTCGGGGCGGGTAGGGCATGGCCCCAGCTCAGCGCCGCACCCCCGGGCGGCCCGTGCGGCGGTCACCGCGGCCGGACAGCAGCGACTGCAGGACGACGAGCCCGCCGAGGACGAGCACGCTCACGCCGATCACCCGCAGCCCCGCGTCCGCGCCCGAGACGAAGGCCGCGACGACGTCGTGGGCGCGGTCGGGCGGTGCGGTGGCGAGCGCCTGCGCCACGGTGTGCGGATGCCCGCCGGCGCGGATGTCCGCGGGGAGCGCGGCGCTGAACCGCGCGGTGAGCACCGTGCCGATCACGGCGACCCCGAGCGCGCTGCCGAACTCGCGGGTGGTGGCTTGCAGTCCGGCGCCCACCCCGGCCTGGGCCGGCGGCAGCGCACCGGCGATCGCGCCGGAGAGCGTCGGCAGCGCCAGCGTCACCCCGACCCCGGTCACCAGGAGCCAGCCGGCATAGGCGGCGTACGGCGTGCGCGCATCGCTCGTGGACAGCCCGAGCAACCCGCCGCCGACGCACGCGAAGGCGAGCGCGAGGGTGGCGTCGAGGCCGATCCGCCGCGCCAGGTGGCCGACCCGCCGTGCGGCGAGGACCATCGGGACGGTCAGCGGGATGATGCCCAGGCCGGTCCGCAGCACGCCGAACCCCTTGCCGTACTGGAGGAACGACGCGTTGACGTAGAACAGCGCGAACATGCCGAAGAACACGGCCACCATGCCCAGGCAGGCGCTGCGCAGGGCCGGGACGCGCAGCAGCCGCGGGTCGAGCAGCGGGTGCTCGGCCCTCAGTCCGACGAGCGTCCACACCGTGAACAGCCCGGCGGAGCAGGCGAATCCGGCGACGACGAGCGGGCTGCCCCAGCCCTCCTCCGGCCCCTGCACGATGCCGAGCAGCAGGGCGACCGACGCGGCGACGAGCAGGGCCGCGCCGAGCGGGTCGAGCCGGCGGTCGTGGCGCGGCGAGACGGGCGCGGCGCGGGCCGCGAGCGCGGCGAGCAGCAGCGCGATCGGGACGGCCGCGGCGAACAGCCAGCGCCACGACCCACCCGACAGGACGGCGCCGCCGCCGACGTTGCCGACGACCCCGCCGATCCCGGTCATTGACGCCCAGGTGGCGATGGTCGCCCCCTTGCGCTCGGCGGGCACCGCGTGCAGCAGGACGGCGAGCGTGTTGGGCAGCACGGCGGCGGCGCCGACCCCCGTGACCGCCCGGCCCGCGAGCAGCAGGGGCACGTCCGGCGCCACCGCGGAGACCAGCGCGCCCGCCGCGAACAGCGCCAGCCCCGCGAGCAGGACGCCCTTGCGCCCGAAGCGGTCGCCCGCGGCCCCACCGGGGATCACCAGGCAGGCGAAGACGACCACGTAGGTGTCGACGATCCAGATCAGCGCCGACGCGGACGGGTGCAACCCGCTCGCGGCCAGCGGCGGGACGGCGAGGTTGATCGCGGCGACCATGCCGACGACGAGGACGACGCAGGCACACATGACCGCTGTCAGGCCGCGCCGCGCGGCGGGACCGGACGACCGGTCGCCGGAGGCCGGCGCGTGCCGGCGGATCGTTTCGTTGCTGGGCATGGCGGCGACGCTACGGAAGCCGCGGCCCTCCGTGCCACGCAACTTTCACAAGAAGATGTTGCGTAGACTGCAAACCATGTCCGAGCGGCTCGATCTGAACCTGCTGCGCGTGTTCGACGCGCTGCTCCAGGAGGGCAGCGTCACCGCGGCCTCCGAACGCCTGCACCTGTCCATCCCGGCGACCAGCCGGGCGCTGGGCCGGCTGCGGCGGGCGATGGACGACCCGATCCTGGTGCGGGCCGGCCGGGGGATGGCGCCGACGCCCTTCGCGCTGCGTACCGCGCCGCGGGTGCGGTCGCTGCTCGACGAGGCGTCGGCGCTGATCAGCGGCGACCGCGAGGTCCCGATCGCCGAACTCGAACGCACCTTCACGATCCGGATCAACGACGGCGTGGCCGCGACCCTCGCGGCCGCGGTGGTCGACGCCACGTCCGCGGTCGCCCCTGGCGTGATCCTGCGCTTCGTCGGCGAGGGCAGCGAGAGCGTCGAGGCCCTGCGTGACGGCTCGGTCGACCTGGACATCGGCGTCGGCGACGTGGCGGCCCCCGACATCCGCGCGGCCGTGCTCTACCGCGAACGGCTGGTCGGCATCGTCCGCGCCGACAGCCCGCTGGGCCGCAACCGGCGTCCTACCCTCGCGCAGTTGTGCCGGCATCCCCACGTCTCGGCGTCCCGCCGGGGGCGCACCCGCGGGCCGCTCGACGACGCGCTCGACGCCGCAGGACTGCGCCGGCACGTGGCCGCCGTCGTGCCCACCTTCGCGGTCGCCTCGCTGCTCGTCGCGTCGAGCGGCTACGTCGGACTCGTCCCGCAACGCCTCGCCGAGCAGTACGGCCGGGCCCTCGGCATCCGCTGGTTCCCGCTCCCCGCGGACCTGCCCGAGCTCGACGTACGGCTCCTCTGGCACGCCCGCCTCGACTCCGACCCGGCTCAGCGCTGGCTGCGCGAGACCATCCGCACCGCCCTGAAATGACCGCCGGCCAAAGGCGGATGGGCGCGGTCGAGGACGCGCGCGGGCCAATTCGGGCGTGGTGGAGCCGTGTTAGGGTGCGGGGAATTTTTTCGCCGGACGGATGAGGTGGACGAATCGTGCGGCCTGCTGGAGACTCCGCGAACGACGTGGGCGAAACGGCGAAAGCGGAGTTGGGGCGGCGGATCATCGATGTCGCGCTCCTGCGTGGCGAGTTCGTGCTCAGCTCGGGAGAGAAGAGCGGCTTCTACTTCGACAAGTACCTTTTCGAGACCCGGCCCGAACTCCTCAGCCGCGTCGCCGACTTCCTGGCCGAGCGGGTACCGGAGGGCGTCGATGTGCTCGCGGGGCCCGAACTGGGCGGCGTCGCCCTCGCCACGGCGCTGTCGCTGCGCACCGGGCTGCCGTTCGTGATCGTGCGCAAGCGCTCGAAGGGCTACGGCACCGGGCGCCTCATCGAGGGCAGGCTGGCGCCGGCGGACCGGGTGCTGATCGTCGAGGACGTGGTGAGCACGGGCGCGGAGTCGATCCGTTCCGCCCGCACGGTCGCGGAGTGCGGTGCCACGGTGGTCGGCGTGCTCGCCGTGCTCGACCGCGAGCAGGGCGGCGCGTGGAACGTGGCGGACGCGGGATTCGCGTTCAACGCGGTGTACCGGCGCGGCGAACTCGCCATGTGACGGTGCGCGGGTGGCGGTGCGCGGGTGGCGGTGTACGGGTGGCGGTGTACGCGTGGAAGTGCGCCGAGGTGCCTGCCCGCGGCTGCGCAGGTGGCGGTGGGTAGGTGACGGCGCGTAGGTGACGGCGCGGGGAATCGCCCGGGAATCTCCCGGGAACCGCCGGTGCGTATGCTGTCGTCCCCTGGGGTAATTGAAGGTCGCAACCACATGTGTTTGCTGTTGCTTGGGGGAGCAATGTTGCGAATTCACTTCAGTCCTGCCGATCTTGCCCGGTTACGGGTGGCCAGGACCCCCGACCCGCTGTGGGAGACCCTGCTCGGCCTCCACCAGTTGATCGGGCGGGACCGCACTCCTCTGGTCTACGCGCGTTGGCGGGCCCGGGCGCGCACGGAGATCACCCGGCGCGGGCTCGCGCCGACGGCCCGGCTGCTGGCGATGCTGGCCCCGCCCGGCGCACCCTACTTCCCGGACTTCCTCAACCCCGTCGAGGCGGCCGACGGGCTCGCCGAGGGCATCGACGCGCTGCGCCGTACCCCACGCGGCCGGCTGCGCGCCGAGACCGCCGCGCTCGCGCGGACCTGCCCGCCGCCGGCCGCGGCGGCCGGGTGGCTGCGCGGGCTGGCCCTGGGGGAGCAGGACCGGCTGGATGAGATCGCGGACGCCTTCCGCGGTGTCCACGACGCGGTGATCGCACCCGACTGGACCGGTGTGGCGGAGGGCGTCGCGGCGGACCGCGCCGGCCGCGCCCGGGCCGTGTTCGACGGCGGGGCGCACGAGTTGCTGCGCGCGCTGAAGCCGGTCGGGCGGTGGGAGCCGCCCGTGCTGCACCTGACCTACCCGGAGGACCGCGACCTGCACTTACACGGCCGGGGTCTGTACCTGATCCCGTCGTGGTTCTGCTGGCGCACCCCGGTGGCGATGGCCGACGCCGACCTGCCGCCGGTGCTGGTCCACCCGGTCGAGCACACCCTGCGCGCCGGTCCCGGCGTGGGCCGCGCGCACCACGCCGACGCGCTGGCCCGCCTGCTCGGGGTCACCCGCGCCCGGGCCCTCGGCGCGCTGCTGGCCCCCGCGACCAACGGCGAACTCGCCTGCCGCCTGGAGACCTCCGCGGCCTCCGCCAGCAAGCACGCGAAGGCGCTGCGCGAGGCCGGGCTCGTCGTCAGCCGCCGCGAGGGCGGCAACGTCATCCACGCGGTCACGCCGCTCGGCGCGGCCATCCTCGACGGGGCGCTGCCGCGCGCCGCGCACTGACACCTGGTGCCGGGTGCCGCGCGCCACTCCTGCCGCGCGCTGCTCGCCCACCGTCCCACCGAGCGCTGCTCGCCGACCTCCCGCCGGCCTCCGCGTCAACGCCCCTGCGCCGGCGGCTCCCGCGGATACTCCTTGCCCAGGCGCGCGGCGTTGGCGACGCGGCGGGCGAGCACGGCGTCCTTGCCCGCGGCCATCTCCCGTAGCGCGGACCTGCGTTCGCGCGCGGCGAGCCGGTCGAGGTAGAGGTGGCCGTGCAGATGGTCGGTCTCGTGCTGGAGGCAGCGGGCGAAGTAGCCGCGCCCCTCGACCGTGAGAGGGGCGCCGTCCTTGTCGCGCCCGCGCACCACCGCGCGGTCCGGCCGGGCGAGCGGCACATACGGCCCCGGTACCGACAGGCAGCCCTCCGGCTCCTCCACGAGCCGGCGGCGCGCGGCCGGCACCTCGTCCAGCACCGGGTTGAGGATGTGCCCGACGTGCCGCACTCCCCACTCGTCGGTGATGTCCCAGACGAACAGCCGCAGGTCCACGCCGACTTGGTTGGCCGCGATGGCCGCGCCGACGGCGACGTGGTTGGTGGCGAACATGTCGTCGACCAGCCGGGCCAGGACCGCGCCGCCGAATTCCACGACCTCGCGGCAGGGCCGCGCCAGCACCTCCTCGCCGACGACGGTGATACGACGCACCGTGCCGCGCTCGACCTCGGGAGCGACACGCGGATACGAGGCGACCGGCCGGCCCTGGACCCGTACGCGTGCCCGTGCCTGCTCCCGTGCCTGCTCCCGCGCGGATGCGCCGCCCCCGAGCCCAACTGCCATGGCCGCCAACGCCCTTCACGTCCCGCCCGACCGAATCCTTTGCAAAGTAGCACGCTTTGCAAAGCGTCGTGGCCGCTCTTCCGCAAGGTGCGACGTCTGGTGAGTCCTCTTGAGCCGCCCCCGCGCTCGTACGGCCACGGCGACGTGGCCGGCGGCTCGCGGTGACCCGAGGGGGAAGGGCGCGCGGACCGGGGCAGCCGGAGGGGCGGGCCGACGCGTCAGCCCTGTTCGCCGGTGCCCGGAGGCGGCGGCAGCGTCGGGTGGTCGGGGATCGGATACAGGCCGACGGCGAACCCGTGGACCGTCTCACCGGAACGCGGCAGCGTGTCGAACTCGTGGATCACCTGCTCGACGCGCTCCCAGAACTCGGCCGCCCGCTCCTCCGAGATCCGGGCCCGCCGGATGAACCCGCGCAACTGCCCGAGCTCGTAGGCCGCGGCCGATTCCTTCGCCGCCACCTCGAAATCGTTGAAGTCGGGCGGCAGCGGGCCGTCGGCCGTCTGCCGGCCGAGGCCGACGAAGAACATCCGGGCGGTGCGGCCGTAGTAGCGCTCGTCGATCGCCCGGACCCGGCGGGTCCGTACCACGCGCAGCAGACCGGCTTTGGCCAGGACTCCGACGTGATGCGCGACGGTGCTCTTCGGTCGCTTGACCGCGGCGGCGAGCTCGGTGACGGTCGCGGCGCGCTCGTGCAGCAGGCCGAGGATGGTGGTGCGCAGGGGGTCGCTGATGGCCCGCACCTGCGCGGCGGTGGTGAGCTCGATCGTCTCGTCGAGGTCGTAGTCGGGAGTGTTGCTCGCCATGGTCCGATGAGACTAGCATCGCCGATCGTTCGAGAAATTTGGATCGTTCACCAGTCGAAAGCAGGCAAGCCATGGCCGAGGTCGTGCTGTTCCACCACGCCCAGGGGCTGACGCCCGGAGTCGAGGCGTTCGCGGCCGAACTCCGCCGGGCAGGCCACACCGTCCACGTGCCGGACCTCTACGAGGGGCATACCTTCGACACCCTGGAACAGGGCGTCGGTTACGCGAGCCGGACGGGGTTCGGCGCCGTCTTGGAACGCGGCGTCGCCGCTGCCGCGCCGCTCGGCGGCGAGGTGGTCTACGCGGGCTTCTCCCTCGGCGTCATGCCGGCCCAGCGCCTGGCCCAGACCCGCGCCGGGGCGAAGGGTGCTCTGCTGATCAGTGCTTGCCTCCCGGTGTCCGAGTTCGGCGAGGCATGGCCGGCCGACGTCCCGGTCCAGGTGCACGGGATGGACGGCGACCCGTTCTTCGCCGACGAGGGCGACCTCGACGCCGCCAAGGAGCTGACCGCCGCCACCGAGCGTGCCGAGTTGTTCCTCTACCCCGGCAAGCAGCACCTGTTCGCGGACTCCTCGCTGCCGTCCTACGACCAGGCCGCGGCCGAGTCGCTCACCCAGCGTGTCATCGAGTTCCTCGACGGCCTGCGGTAGGCGGGGTCCGCGTCGCGGGCATCCGTCGTTCAGCGGCGGGTCACGGGGTGCCGGCGCGGACGGCCGTGGTCGCCAGAGTGGTGTAGCGCATCGTGAAACCGCCACCCAGGGCGTCGATGGCGTGGCCGACCGCGCCCAGGATCTCGGCCAGTTGGTCGGGGCGGAGCCGGGTGAGGCCGCCGGTGGTGGGGAGCAGGTCCAGCCACTGGTCGCGCGTGTAGGGCCGCTCCCAGTCGAACCGCCAGTGTTCCGGGTCGTCGAACCGCCCGGTCCCGCGGATGGTGTCGGCGATCTTGGCGTACCCCGCCTGGTACACCTCCAGCGGGCGTCGCGCCGGTTGGGTGCTGAACGGGGAGTCCGGCGCCACCCTGCGGTAGGCGGCGGCGAACGGCTCGGCCACCTCGGCGGGCGGCTCGAAGACGTGCCCGAAGATCGCCAGGAGCCCTTGCGGACGCAGGACTTGGGCCGCCTTCGCGGCGCCGGCGGCCGGGTCCACCCAGTGCCACGACTGGGCGGCGATCAACGCGTCGAACGCCCGGCCGGCCGGCTCCCAGGCTTCGAAGGCCGCCACCTCGACCGGCAGGCCGCGGGTCTGGGCGAAGCCGGCCATCCGCGCGTCCGGCTCGACCCCGAGCACGGTGCAGCCGGCCGCCTGGAACTGGCGGGCCGCGATGCCCGTGCCGCAGCCGATGTCGAGCACGTCGGGCCCCGGGCTCCCGGCGGCGATCCGCGCCACCAGGTCGTCGGGGTAGGGCGGCCGGGCCTGGTCGTACCGTCGCGGGTCCGTGCCGAAGGACTCGGCCATCTGCCGAGCCTGGTACAGCGGGGCCGGTTCCGGTTGCTCTCGCGGTAGAGTGGGCATGCGTTCACTTTAGTGGGCAAGCGCCCATCTGCCAACGGATGCCGGGTGACCGGCGGACGAGAGGATCGGTACGTGCCGACCGGGGTACACCTGCGCGACGCGCGGCAGCAGTTGTTCGACGCCGCGGAACGCGTGCTGCTGCGGGACGGCCCGAACGGGCTGACCAGCCGGGCCGTCACCGACGAGGCGGCCTGCGCCAAGGGCGTCCTGCACCGGCACTTCGCCGACTTCGACGCTTTCCTCACCGAGCTGGTGCTCGACCGGGCCGCACAGCTCGACACGCAGGCGCGTGCGCTGCGCGAGGCCGTCGGCACCGGCACCGTGGCCGGCAACCTCACCGGCGCGCTGACCGCCCTGTTCGGGCCGGTTCCGGTGGCGATCATCCCGCTCATCACCTTCCGGGACGAGCTGCGCGCGCGGCTGCGGCAGGCCAGGCCCGGTGGCGGCATCGCGATCCTCGCCCAGGTCGCGACCGCGGTCTCCGCCTACCTGGCCGACGAGCGCGCCGTGGGCCGCATCGCGGCCGACGCCGACATCGACTCGCTCACCCTCTCCCTGGTCGGAGGCGGGCATCTCCTGTTCGCGGACCGCGACCGCGAGCGCGACCGCGATTCCGACCTCGACCTCGACCGTAACTCCGGCTCCGGCCCTGGCTCCGACCGCGAGCCCGACCGCGACCCCGACCCGCCGACCACGGCCGCCGTCGACAAGCTGGTGACCACGGTGCTCGCCGACGTCCTGCGACGGCGGCCCCGCCGGACCTGACGTGCGACCCGCCCGGCGGCCGGACTTGACGGACCTGACGAGGGTCCGGCCGAACGTGTCGGCCGGACCCTTCGCCCGGCAGGTGTCCCGCAGGTGCCGGGCGCGTGCCGGACGGCAGGGCCCGGGGGCAGAGTTGACGGCAGGACTCAGTCGCGGCCCATCCAGGTCGCGACGTCCGCCTCGTTGCCCTCCGGGTCGGCCAGCGTCCACCAGGCGGGCGCGTGCGCGTCGGAGATCAGCCGGCCGCCGGCGGTGATCGCCGCCGCGATCCGCTCCTCGGCCTGGTCGTGGGGGACGGAGACGTCGATGTGCAGGCGGTTGCGCTCCGTGCGCGGCGCGTCCATCGTCTGGAACCAGAACGGCGGTTCGCTGCCGCCCGGGTCCACCAGGTCCACCTCGCTCGCCGTCCGGTAGCCGAGCAGGGCGCGCCAGAAGGGCATCACCCGGGAGCCGACGAGGGCGTCGATCCCGACCTGGACGGACTTCAGCGCGGTCGGGTCGGCCGGCACGTCCAGTTCCCGCGCGGCCGCCGAGATCTGCCGGGCCAGTTCGACGTCGCGCTCGCTCAACCCGTCGACCTCGTGCGTCGTCAGACGCACCGTCACCCCCGGGTAGCGCAGGTCCACGTCGGGATGGTGGTTGGCCGCGTCGGCCAGGGCGCCGATCGCGTCCACCAGCTTGACGCCGGTCGCGAACGACCCGGTGCGGAAGTGCGCGCTCGCCCCCGCGAAGAGCACCCGCCAGTCATCGACGCCGGCCGCCTCGTGGAACTGCCTCGCTGTGATGCTTTCGACCATGCGCGGCAACGTAGCACCGCGGTCGCGCACTTCGCCGTCCCCGTGACGGCCGGCCCGCGACCGGGTCGCCCGATTCCACCCGAGCGGCCGTCCGACCTGCCGGTTCGCGACGCGCCGGAACCCCGCCACCGCATCCCCGCCCGGGCTCGCGCGCAAACCCCGCACACTCCCCTCACGGACCCGCACGCGGGCCTCACCACACCCTCACCCCGACGTCGTGCGCGCACTCTTGCAAGCCACTGCAAGGAATCAACGAAAATGGATTCGGATATTGCGGCTCTGTATCCCAGGGGTTACGGTCCTCTGCGTCGTGACCCACGCCACTCTGCTCCCTCGACTCCCTCTGGCTCCTTGAGTCCCACCCTGTCCGCCGTCGTGAGGCGGGCGCGGTGCCGCCGGTGGAGCCGACGGGGCGGTGTGCGGAAAGGAGCAAGACATGTCCCAACCCCTTCGAAGTCTCCGGCGGGCGGCCGCCCTCGGCGGCTGCGCCGCGCTGCTCGCCTCGGCGGGCGCGCTCGCGCTGAGCGCCCCTCCGGCGTTCGCCGCCGCGACCGGCGGCAGCGGCGCGAGCCTTCCCTACAGCGAGGTGCAGGCGGAGGACTCCGCCACCAACGGCTCGGTGATCGGCCCGAGTTACGCCCAGGGCCAGCTGGCCGACGAGGCGTCGAACCGCAAGGCGGTGACGCTGCAGGGCTCGGGCAAGTACGTCACGTTCACCACGCCGGTCGCCACGAACTCGATCGACTTCCGGTACAGCATCCCGGACTCCGCGGACGGTTCGGTGTACACGGCGCCGCTGTCGCTGTACGTCGACGGCACCAAGCAGCCGGACTTCACGCTGACGAACGCGTACTCCTGGTACTACGGCAGCTACCCGTTCACCAACTCGCCGGGCAGCAACCCGCATCACTTCTACGACGAGGCGCACCGGCTCTTCGACACGACGTATCCGGCCGGCACCACCTTCAAGTTCCAGGTCGACGCGGGCGACAGCGCGTCCTCCTACACCCTCGACCTCGCCGACTTCGAACAGGTCGCCGCGGCACAGTCCCAGCCCTCGGGGTCTGTGTCGGTGGTCGACAAGGGCGCCGACCCGACCGGCGCGGCCGACTCCACGGACGCGTTCAACGCCGCCGTCAGCGCGGCCGGGTCGGGCGGCACCGTGTGGATTCCGCCGGGCACCTTCAAGGTCCCGGGCCACATCAGCGTCAACAACGTCACCGTCGCGGGCGCCGGCATGTGGTACTCCACCGTCACCGGCGCGGCTCCCGGCTTCTACGGCAACTCCGCGCCGTCGCCCAGCAGCAACGTGCACCTCAAGGACTTCGCGATCTTCGGCGACGTCCAGGAGCGCGACGACAACGCGCAGGTGAACGGGATCGGCGGCGCGATGAGCGACTCGTCGGTGTCGGACGTGTGGATCGACCACATGAAGGTCGGGGCGTGGATGGACGGCCCGATGGACAAGTTGAGCTTCAGCGGGATGCGCATCCGCGACACCACCGCCGACGGCATCAACTTCCACGGCGGGGTGACCAATTCGACGGTCACCAACAGCGACATCCGCAACACCGGTGACGACGGCATCGCCACCTGGGCGGACTCCTCGCTCGGTGCCGACGCCAACGACACCATCTCCGACAACACCGTCCAGTTGCAGATGCTCGCCAACGGCATCGCGATCTACGGCGGCCACGACAACACCGTCAGCGGCAACCTGGTGCAGGACACCGGGCTGACGCAGGGCGGCGGCATCCACGTCGGGCAGCGCTTCACCTCCACGCCGGTCGGCACCACCACGATCAGCGACAACACGCTGGTGCGGGACGGCAGCCTCGACCCGAACTGGCAGTTCGGCGTGGGCGCGCTGTGGTTCGACGGCAGCCAGGGCGCCATCACCGGGCCGATCAACGTCTCCGACCTGCTGATCAAGCAGAGCCCGTACGAGGCCGTGCAGTGGGTCGAGGGCACCATCAGCGGGGTGAGCCTGAACAACGTGACGATCAGCGGGGCCGGGACGTTCGCGCTCCAGGAGCAGACCGGCGGCGCCGCGACGTTCACCGGTGTCACCGCGACCGGGATCGGCGCCTCCTCGCCGGTCTACAACTGCGAGGGGAACAACTTCGCGGTCACTGACGGCGGCGGCAACTCCGGGATCGACGGCACCCCGTACTGCGGCGGCTGGCCGGCCCCGGTCTTCCCGTCCTGAGCCGGGAACCCGGGGCGTTGGCGCCCTGATCCGCCTTCCCCGGTGCCGCCGGGTGCGATCCGCACCCGGCGGCACCCTTCGTTCCGCCAAACGGCCGAATGAATTCCGCATGTGAGGACGCGTAAACAATGCGCCGCGGAAGGGCGTTCGGACGGTTTCCGGTCATCTTCCGCTCGATGAGAGGTCGTTCGGCGTCCATATGGCACCTTGCTAATGAACAGGCGGCCGCCGGAATTCCGGCCGGCCGCCGGACGTTGGAAGGAGCCCGACACGTGACATCCGACGAATTCCCACGGCAGGCGGCACGGCAGACCCGGCGGCGGTTCCTCACCGTGACGGGTGCGGCCACCGCACTCGCCTTCGGGGTCAACGTCGCGCACGCGGAAGCGGCGAGCGCCGCCACCCCGCTGCCCGGCGACCCGTTCACCCTCGGCGTCGCCTCCGGCGACCCGCTGCCGGACGCGGTGGTGATCTGGACCCGGCTCGCCCCGCAGCCGTACGAACCGCTGGGCGGCATGCCGTACCACGCGGTCGACGTGCAGTGGCAGCTCGCCGCCGACGAGCGGTTCCGGCACGTGCTGCGCTCCGGCACCGCGACCGCGCAGCCGGAGTACAGCTACAGCGTGCACGTGGACGTGCGAGGGCTCCAGCCCGGCCGGCACTACTGGTACCGGTTCAAGGTCGACGGCCACCTCAGCCCGGTCGGCCGGACCAGAACCGCCCCCGCGCCCTGGGACCACCCCGGCCGACTCAGATTCGCCGTCGCCTCCTGCCAGTCCTGGCCGGACGGCTACTACACCGCGCACGCCCACCTCGCCGCCGAGGACGTCGACGCGGTGCTCTTCGTCGGCGACTACATCTACGAGTACGGCATCTCCGCCGCCGGCGGTCTGCGCAACACCACCGACCCGGTGCCCGACCAGTTCCGCACCGAGGCCGACACCCTCGACCGCTACCGGCTCCAGTACGCGCTCTACAAGTCCGACCCCGACCTGCGGGCTGCCCACCAGAACACGCCGTGGATCGGCACCTGGGACGACCACGAGGTGCAGGACAACTACGCGGGCCTGTACTCCAAGAGCCTCGACCCGATCGACGACTTCACCGTCCGCCGGGCCAGTGCCTACCGCGCCTACTGGGAGCACATGCCGCTGCGCACCCCCGCGCCGCAGGGCCCGGACTACCTGCTCTACCGCCGCTTCACCTTCGGCCGGCTCGCCGAGATCAACGTGCTCGACACCCGGCAGTACCGCTCCGACCAGGCCGACGGCGACCTGTGGAAGCCGGACAACCCGGGCCGTGACGACCCCGCCCGCACCTTCGCCGGCGCCCAGCAGCAGCGCTGGCTGCTCGACGGGATGCGCGCCTCGCGCGCCACCTGGAACCTGCTCGCCAACCAGGTGGTGATGAGCCGGATGGACCTGGACGCCGCCGGCACCCCCACCTTCAACATGGACGCGTGGGACGGCTACACCGCCGAGCAGACCCGCATCCTCGACGGCCTGGCCGGGCTGCGCGCCCGCAACCCCGTGGTGGTCACCGGCGACGTGCACGCCGCCTACGCCATGGACATGAAGCGGGACTTCGACGACCCCGACTCGCCCACCATCGGCGTGGAACTCGTCGGCACCTCCATCAGCAGCGGCGGCAACGGCGTGGACGTCTCCGCCAACGGCCAGAACTTCCTCGACCACAACCCGCACCTGAAGCTCGTCAACGAGCGGCGCGGCTACATCGTGGTCGAGCTGACCCCGCACGAACTGCACGCGTCCTACCGGGCGGTGCCGTACATCGACCGGGTCGGCGCGCCGATCAGCACCATCAGGAAGTTCACCGTCGAGGCCGGGCACCCCGGCCTGAACCCGGCGTAGGGGGAGACCATGCCGAAGACGTTCCTCGGGTCGGCGCGCCGCCGCGCGCTCGCCGTCGTCGCCGCTGTTGTCATGCTCGTGACGCTCGGTGCGGTGGCGCCCGCGCTGGCCGCCGCGCCCGCCAAGGCCGGGGCCGCCCAGCAGCTCACCCTCGGCTCCGACGTCGACCACGTGCTGGTCGACCCGGTGCCCTGCGCGGTCCAGGGCTTCCAGCTCCGGTTCGGCAACGCGGGCAGCTCCGCGGTGTACGCCGACGCGTTCATCGACGCGCCCGCGCCGCTGACGGTCTCCCGGTCGCTGGTCTCCAGCTACCTGCCGTCCGGCTACACCCTGAAGGTCGAGATCGACGTCAGCGCGCCGCGGACGACCCCGCCGGGCGCGTACACGATCACCGTGCACGCCGGCGACCAGCAGCTGTCGCTGCCGGTCCAGGTCGAGCCCGCGCCGGTGAACGACACCGGCAACCTGGTGCGCTACATGCCGGTCTCCGCGTCCTCGGAGAACCTGCCGCACTACCCGGCCTGCGGCGCGGTGGACGGCGACCGCGACTCCGCCGACTGGGGCACCACCACCGGGTGGAACGACTCCACCAAGGGCAGCTTCCCCGACTGGCTCCAGGTCACCTTCGACGCGCCCGTCTCCGTCGGCCGGGTGGACCTGTACACCCTGGACTCGGTGAAGTACCCCGCCGCGGGCTACGGACTGTCCGCCTGGGACGTGGAACTCCAGGTCGACGGCGCCTGGCAGACCGCCGCCCAGGTACGCGGCAACACCGCGGGCGAGGTCAGCTCGACCTTCGCCGCGCAGACCGCGACCGCCCTGCGCATCGTGACCCTGGCCAGTAACGAGGGCGTCACGTACTCACGGATCGTGGAACTGGAGGCGTACGCGTCCTGAGCACGCACGCCGGGGAGAGGGCGGGGCCTGGCGGCCCCGCCCTCTCGCGGTGTCCGCGGTCAGCCCCTGGCCCGGGCCGGCAGCTTCCAGTTCGGCCGCGGGAAGTGGCAGGTGTACCCGTCGGGGTACCGCTCCAGGTAGTCCTGGTGCTCGGGCTCGGCCTCCCAGAACGGGCCGGCCGGCTCGACCTCCGTGACCACCTTGCCCGGCCACAGACCGGAGGCGTCCACGTCCGCGATGGTGTCCTCGGCGATCCGCTTCTGCTCGTCGTCCACGTAGTAGATCGCCGAGCGGTAGCTGAGGCCGATGTCGTTGCCCTGGCGGTTCTTCGTGCTGGGGTCGTGGACCTGGAAGAAGAACTCCAGCAGCGCGCGGTAGTCGGTCCGCTCGGGGTCGAAGAGGACCTCGATCGCCTCCGCGTGCGTGCCGTGGTTGCGGTAGGTGGCGTTCGGCACGTCGCCACCGGTGTAGCCGACCCGGGTCGCGGTCACGCCCGGCTGCCGGCGGATCAGGTCCTGCATCCCCCAGAAGCACCCGCCGGCCAGTACGGCCCTCTGCGTCTGCGCGGCCATCTCGGTCCTCCCACTCGTGGTCATCACAACTGTCCACCGACGTCAACGCTTGCCGGGCCGGCGCGATTCCATCCAGGGCACGCCGGCTGCGGGAATCCGCCGGAAGGGTGGTCTCGGCGGCGCGTGCGTGCGCCGGGAGCAGGGCGCGCGGCGGCCGGGCGCGACGCTGTGAGCAAATCGCCCAGCTCACCTCTCGGAGCCCCTGATGAAGCGCACCGCCAGGGCGGCCACCTGTGCCGCCGCAGCCCTGTTTGCCGCCGTGCTGACCGGCTGCTCGTCCGGCAGCAGTGCCACCTCAGCCGCCGGTTCGGCGTCCAGCGGCGGTTCCTCCGGGGGCAGCGCGTCGTCCAAGGCGGCCAGCGCGTCCGCCAAGGTGTCCTCCAAGGCGGCCAGCGCCTCCGCCACGGCCAGCGCGGCGATCGCGAAGGGGCAGGCCACCGTCGCCACCAAGACCGAGGGCAAGCTCGGTGCCATCCTGGTCGACGCCAAGGGCCGCACGCTCTACCTGTTCGACGCCGACAAGCAGAAGAACGTCTCCACCTGCACCGGTGCCTGCGCCGCGGCCTGGCCGCCCCTGCTCACCACCAAGGGCGCCGCCAAACCCGGCAAGGGCGCGGACAAGTCGCTGCTCGGCACGGCCAAGCGCTCCGGCGGCGCCACGCAGGTCAGCTACAACGGCCACCCGCTGTACTACTACGTCGGCGACACCAAGGCCGGCCAGACCAACGGGCAGGGCCTCAACCAGTTCGGCGCCCTGTGGTACGTCGTGAACGCCAAGGGCAAGCAGGTCACGAGCTGAGCCGGATGGCGGGCGAGCCCCACGAGGAGCGGCGCGGCCCCGGCGCCCGCGCCGCACTCCTGGCTCTCGGTGTCCTGGTCCCCATCGCGGTCGGCTTCGGGATCTACGCGTTCGGCAAGGAACACACCCCCGACTACAACAGCGGGATCTACGGGCAGCACGGCACCGACGCGGTCGACCTCAAGGCCCGGCTCGGCAGCGCGCTGCTCTGCCTCGTCCTCATCCAGTACGGGCTCGCGCTGTGGATGTTCGGCCGCATCCCCGGGGTGCGGGCCGCGCCGCATCCGGTACGCACCGGACACCGCGTGCTCGGCTACTTCCTCTTCCTGTTCTCCCTGCCGATCGCGTTCCACTGCCTCGTCACCTACGGCATCGAGACCAGCTCCCCCCGCGTGGCGATCCACTCGTTCACGGGGTGCGCCTTCTACGGGGCGTTCGTGGCGAAGGTGATCGTGGTCCGCAGCAAGCGGCTGCCCGGGTTCCTGCTCCCGGTCATGGGCTCCCTGCTGCTCGTCGGGGTCGCGCTCCTGTGGTACACCGCGCCCTTGTGGGTGCTCAACGGCTACTCGGTCCCCGGCTTCTCCTCGTCGAGCTACGGGGTGGGCTGAAGCGGTTCGAACCGAGCCGGACCGGTCCGCCCGGGCGCGCCGTCGGCGGGCGGCGCAGCACCGGGCGCCTCACGCGAGCCGGTTCACCACGGCCGCGAACAGCGCCGGGAAGCGCGCCGCGGCGGGCACGATGCGCCGGGCCGTCCCCGGGTTGCCGCGGGCCCGCAGCAGCAGGGTGGTGAGGGCGCGGTGCCGCCGCGACATCGCGCGCCACGCGCGTTCGTACGCCTCCGGCCGGTCGGACCGCACGCAGCGGACGAGTTCCGCGGCGCCGCGCACCGCGAGGGAGACGCCCTCGCCGGTGAGGGCGTCGACGTAGCCGGCGGCGTCGCCGACGAGCAGGACCCGGCCCGCGGCGCGGGCCCGGACCGGCTGCCGCAGGGGCCCGGCGCCGCGCACCGGGGTCGCCGCGGTGGGCGGCAGGCGGGCCGCGAGCGCGGGGAAGGCGGCGAGGTGGTGGTCGAAGGGCGCGCGGTCGCAGGTGAGGAGGGCGACGCCGACCAGGTCGGGCCCGACGGGCGTGACGTACGCCTCCGCGCGGGCGGACCAGTGCACCTCGACGCAGTCGGTCCACGGCGGCACCGCGAAGTGCCGGCGCAGGCCGTAGCGGGCAGGCGCGGGATCGGGCGGTCCGGACAGGCCCAGGGCGCGCCGGATGGGGGAGTGCAGCCCGTCCGCGGCGGCGAGGTAGCGCGCGGCGAGTCCGGCCGCGGTCACCCCGTCCGGGCCCTGCCGTACCGCGTCGATCCGCAACGGCAGCACGGGCACGCCGAGTTGGGCGACCCGGTGGGCGAGCGCCGCGTGCAGCTCGGTGCGCCGCACCCCCCGCCCGGGCCCGGCCCGGAAGTGCGCCTCGGCCTCGTACCGGGCGTCGACGTAGCGGATGCCGCGCAGCGGGCGCCCGCCGACGGCCACCCCGAGGTCGGCCAGCGCGTGTACGGCCGCGGGCATCAGCCCCTCGCCGCACGCCTTGTCCACCGGACCCGGCCGGGGCTCGGCCACCACCACGTCGAGCCCCGCGCGCGCCGCGTGGATCGCGGTGGCCAGCCCGGCCGGCCCGCCCCCGGCGACCAGCAGGTCGATCACGGCGCGGCCACCGCGACGGCCGGCGCCGCGTCGGGGGCGAGCGCCAGCGCCGCGTTCTCGCAGCGCAGCCGGACCGCGAGCAGTGGCGCGTCGAGCAGCGTGAAGCAGATCGCGGTGATCCAGGCGCCGTGCACCAGCGGCAGCGCCGCGCCCTCGGCGACGACCGCGAGGTAGTTGGGGTGGCTCATCCACCGGTACGGTCCGCCGTCCACCAGCGGCAACCCCGGCACCACGATCACCCGGGTGTTCCAGCGCGGCCCGAGCGTGCGGATGCACCACCAGCGCAACGCCTGCGCGGCCAGCGCGAGTACGAGCATCGGCCAGCCGAGCGCGGGCACGAACGGCCGCCCGCCCCACCCGGTCTCCACCAGGCACCCGGCCAGCAGACCGGTGTGCAGCAGCACCATCACCGGGTAGTGGCCGCGGCCGTGCTCGACGCCGCCGCGGGCATGGCTCCACGCCGCGTTGCGCCGCGCGGTGGCCAGTTCGGCCAGCCGCTCGACGGCGACCAGCAGCACCAGCACGGTGTACGCGGTGGACGGGGCGAACGAGGTCATCGGCGGCCTACCAACGGAGAAGGACGAGTTCGGAGCTGAAGCCCGGGCCCATCGAGAGCATCAGGCCGGGGGTCCCGGGCAGCGGCGGGCGCCGGTCCAGGGTGTCGCGCAGGATGTGCAGCACGGACGCGGAGGAGAGGTTGCCGACCTCCGCGAGCGAGCGCCACGTCAACTCCAGGGCGCGCGCGGGCAGATCGAGGGTCTCCCGGACCGCCTCCAGCACCTTCGGGCCGCCCGGGTGGCAGATCCAGCCCGTGACGTCCGCCGGTTTCAGGTCGTGGTCGGTGAGGAACTCCCTGACCTCCGGGCCGAGATGGCGCAGCACCGTGTCCGGCAGGTCGCTGCCCAGGACGATCCGGAAGCCGCTGTCGGCGATGTCCCAGCCGAGCAGGCGTTCGGTGTCCGGGTAGAGGTGGCTGCGGGTCGCCACCGTCTCCGGGCCCCGCTCGGGGCCCCGCGCCCGCGCCGCCGGGTGCTCCCGGCCGACCGCCACCAGCGCGGCGGCGCCGTCGCCGAAGAGGGAACTCGCCACCACGTTCGCGGCGGACGGGTCGCCGCGTTGCACCGTCAGCGAGCACAACTCCACGCAGAGCAGCACCGCCACGCCGTGCGGGTGCCCTTCGAGGTAGTCGTGCACCCGGGCGAGCCCCGAGGCTCCCGCGACGCAGCCCAACCCGAAGATCGGGACGCGCTTGACGTGCGCGGGCAGCCCCCACCGGGCGGCCAGCCGCGCCTCGATCGACGGCACCGCAAGGCCCGTCACCGACGTCGACACCACCAACTCCACGTCGGCGGCGGCGATGTCCGCGCGGTGCAGGGCGCCCCTGACGGCCTCCTGCGCCAACTCCGTCGCCGCGCTGACGTAAGCGGCGTTCGCCTCGCCGAACCCGCCCAACGTGCGGTACCGCTCCAACGGCATCGCCAGGTACCTGTACTTCACCGTGGACGCCGCGTGGATACGGTCCAGCACGCCCCGGCCCTCCGGGCCCACCGCTCCCATCTCCACGAGGGCATCCCTGATTTCGTGCTGCGGGTACCGGTACGGCGGCAGCACCGCGTGGACGCCCACGATTCGGCTCATTGCCTCAGCATAGGAAGGACGGCGTCAAATCCGTCCAAACGTGGCCGTATCAACCCGCCGGGCTGCCCCGTTCCGCCGTTCCGGAACCTGGCGGCCGGTGCGGGGGCCGGGGGAGCGGTACTCCCACGGAGGGCGTGAGCCGTGGTGACGGCGAGCCGTCACGGCGTACGGGAGCCCCGCCGCCTAGCGTGGTGGGGTGGCGGTCGACGCGGGTGCGGGTACGGGCGGGGTGGCGTGGGGGCTGGTGAAGGCGTCCCATCCCGAGCCGACCGTGGCGGTGACGGTGCTGGTGACGGCGCTCGCCGGGGCGTCGGGGCGGGGTGCGGGCGGCTGCGGGCTGGTCGCGGCGGCGGTGCTGAGCGGTCAGGCGTCGGTGGGCTGGTGCAACGACGTCGTGGACGTCGAACGGGACCGGGCGGCGGGCCGCACGGACAAGCCGCTGGCGGCGGGGGCGCCGACACGCGGCATGGCGGCGGCCGCGGCCGCGGGGGCGCTCGCCGTGTGCGTCGTGGCCTCGCTGGCCTGCGGGTTGGCGGCCGGCGCCGCGCACCTGACCGGGGTCGCGGCGGCATGGGCGTACAACCTGGGCGTGAAGCGCACCGCGCTGTCGTGGCTGCCGTACGCCGTCGGGTTCGGGCTGCTGCCCGCGTTCGTGACGCTGGGCCTGCCCGGGCACCCGGGTCCGCCGGGCTGGGCGGTCGCGGCGGGCGCGCTGCTCGGCGTCGGCGCCCACGTCACGAACGTGCTGCCGGACATCGACGCGGACCTGGCCGCGGGCGTGCGCGGCCTGCCGCAGCGGATCGGGCGGCGCCGCAGCCGCCTGCTCGCCCCGGTGCCGCTGCTGGCCGCGGCCGCAGTCCTCGTCTTCGGCCCGCCGGGGCCGGCCGGTCGCGCCGGGTGGGCGGCGCTCGCCGTGACCGGCGTGCTGGCGGTCGCCACGGTCCGCACCGCGGGCGCGGGCCCGCACAGCCGGCTGCCGTTCCTCACCACCTTGGCGATGGCGGTCACCGCCGTCACGCTGCTCCTCCTGCACGGCGACGCGCTGGCCTGACCGTACGGGCGGCGCGGGCCGGTTCGCGCCGCCGGTACGGCCTCGCCGGTCAGGACGCCCGCAGCACCTGCGCCACGATCGGCCCCGCGGAGGTGTTGCCGAACCCGGCGTCGTGGACGACCGCGGCCACCGCCACGCCGCCCGCGTACGCGGTGAACCAGCCGTTGGTGGCGGCCTGGCCGTCGACCTCGGCCGAGCCGGTCTTCGCGCCCGAGTCGGAGCCGAAGCCGCTCATGACGCCGGTGGCGGTGCCGTTCGTGATGGCGGCGCGCATCAACTGCCGCAGATCGCCCGACACCCGGGAACCTACGCCGGCCGCGGAGATCCGGCCGTCGATCATGCTCGCGGCCACGATCCGCGGCTCGTGGAAGCTGCCGGTGGCCGCGGTGGCGGCGACCGACGCCATGATCATCGGGTTCGCCACCACCTTGCCCTGCCCGATCATCTCGGAGGTCAGCTCGTCGGGCCCGCTGCCGTCGGGGAAGCTCGGCTGGTCGTTCGGAGTGGCGGTGCCGATGTTCCACGGCTGGGTGAGCCCGAACTGGGCGGCGGTGTCCCGCAGTCCGGTGGCGCCGAGCTTGGGCGCCTGCGTGATGAAGCCGGTGTTGCAGGAGTTCGCGAAGTCCCAGCGCAGATCGGCGTTCGCGTTCTGCAGGCTCGGCGAGTCGTTCTTGTACATACGGCCGTTGGCCACGTTGTCCGTGCTCTTGCACCGGGCGGGCGAGTCGGGCCCCATGCCGCGTTCGAGCAGCGCGGCGGACGTGACGATCTTCATCGTGGAGCCGGGGGCGTCCGCGCCCTGGAGCGCGATGTCGGTGCCGCCCGGGTCGCTGTTGGCGACCGCCAGGATGGTGCCGTCGTAGATGTCGAGCGCGGTGACCCCGGCGCCGTTCTTCCCCTTCACCGCCTTCTCCGCGGCGGCCTGCACGCCCGCGTCCAGCGTCGTCGGGAGCTTCTTGCTCTTGCCCTTGCGCAGCACCTTCAGCACCTTCCCGGCAGACCCGTCGCTGTGCTGCACGTAGGTCTCGATGCCCGCGGTGCCGCCCTTGACCTGGTCGCCGTGGCGGGACTTGAGGTCCTCGATGATGCGGGCCAGTGACGGGTAGCTCTTGCCGGTGAGCACCTTGCCGTGCCGGTCGGTGACATCGACCCCGGGCGACTTCGCGGTCCCGGTGACCACCGAGTCACCGTCCGCCAGCGCCGGGTTGAGCACGGAGGGCTTCCACGTGACGGCCACGTCGCCGGTGGAGTCGCGGTCCACGGTGAGCGCCGAGGCGTACGTCCAGGTGGACGTGATGCCGTCGTACGACAGGCGCGCGGTGACCGTGAACGACGCTCCCCCGGACGCACCGGTGGTCGGGGCGATGCCGCTGATCGCCACCGACGTGACGTGGCCCTGCTGCTGGAAGTCGGTGAGGTCGGTCATCGCGGCGTCCGCCGCGTCCGTGGCTGCCGCCGCCTTCGCGGTCTGGCCGGCGGCCCACGCGGTCAGGAACGTGTGGGCCGTGTCGGCGACCTGCTGGGCCGTCGGCGGCTTCGGGGCCGACGTCGGGTCCGTGTTCGCCACGGTGTGCGTGCCCCCGCCACCCCCCGAGCCGTCCAGCGCCGTGTACATGTTGTAGGCGCCGTAGCCGGCCACGCCGAACATCCCGGCGCAGACGGCGCCGATGATGCCTATCTTCACTCCTCTTGCAACGGGCACGGCCCGATCCCCCCTCGTGTGTGGACACCCCCGCGCGGAACGTTCCTGCGCGCGGCACAAGCGTATTGCGCGAGCGCGCCGCGCCCGCCCCTCCCGGGCAGCTGCGTTCCGCCGGTCGCGGGACCGCCTGCCGGCGGGCGGCGGCGCTGCTTTCCGCTCCCTTCGGTCTACGCGCCGGCGGCGTGGAAGAACTCCCAGTGGTGGCCGTCGAGATCGAAGAAGGACCGGGTGTACATCGGGCTGTTCTCGTTGGTCTGCTCGGCGGTCCGGCCGCCGCCCGCGAGGGCCGCCTCGGCGATCCGGTCGACGTCCTGCCGGGTGTCGAGGAGGAGCGCGACGATCGACTCGCTGGAGGTCGCGGTGTCGGTGACGGCCTTGCCGGTGAACTTCCGGAAATAGGGCTCGGTCAGCAGCATCGCGTAGATGTCGTCGCTGATGACCATGCACGCGGCCTTGTCGTCGGTGAAGTCCGGGTTGAAGGTGAAGCCGAGGCCGGTGAAGAAGCCCATCGACCGGGAGAGGTCCTTGACCGGGAGGTTGACGAAGATCTTGGTGGACATGGGGCCTGCTTCCAGGGTGCGGCGCGGGTGTGCGCGTGCGGCCGGGTGCCGTACACCGGGGTAGACCGCTCCGGTCGGCGGAACTCATCGACGCGACCGGCGAAGGCTCTCCGGAAGGCCCTCCGCGCCGCCGTCCCGGGAAGTCGGCGCCGCCGTCCTGGGAAGTCGGCGCCGCCGCCCCGGAAGCTCAGGGGCGCCCCGCGAGCAGCGTGTCCAGGACCCGGCCGAAGACCAACCGCCCGGCGAGGGACGTCACCGGGTCGAAAAGGGCGCCCGGCAGCCCGCGTACGCGCAGGTCCTCGCGCCAGCACACGCGGGAGCCGGTGCGGGTGGCGCCGGCCGCCGGCCCCACCTCGATCTCGGCCCAGCCGACGACCACCCGCCCGGTCTTCACCAGCCGGCACCGCCCGTGCCCGTCGCCCCCCGGCGGCTGCCACACCTCGACCCGCATCGGGTCGGCGAAACCGGCCCGGCCGACCGCGGTGCGCGCCACGAACGCGGTGCCGACCCCCGACGGCGGCGGGGTCAGCACCTCGATACGGGTCAGCGGCACCGTGGCGGAGTGCCGTTCCCACGTGGTGAGCCGCCGCCACGCCTCGGCCGGCGGCAGGGCGCTGGTGCGCTCGATGACAAAGAGGGCCACCCGGCCAGCGTAGGCCGCGCCCTCATCCGCGGCGCGGGCTCACCACGCCGACGGGCGGTAGTCCTTCAGGAAGCAGCCGTACAGGTCCTCGCCCTGCTCGCCGCGCACCACCGGGTCGTAGACGCGGGCGGCGCCGTCGACCAGGTCGAGCGGGGCGTGGAAGCCCTCGGCGGCGAGCCGGACCTTGTCGGGGTGCGGCCGCTCGTCGGTGATCCACCCGGTGTCCACGGCGGTCATGAGGATGCCGTCGGTGTCCAGCATCTCCTGCGCGCTGGTGCGGGTGAGCATGTTGAGCGCGGCCTTGGCCATGTTGGTGTGCGGGTGGCCGGGGCCCTTGTAGCCGCGGCTGAACTGCCCTTCCATGGCGGAGACGTTGACCACGTACTTGCGCCGGGCGGTGGCCGCCGCCATCGCCGGGCGCAGCCGGCTGATCAGCACGAACGGCGCGGTGACGTTGCACAGTTGGACTTCGAGCAGCTCGATCGGGTCGACCTCGCCGACGGTCTGCACCCAGGTGTTGGTGGGGTCGAGGTCGGGCACGAGGCCGCCGGCGTCGATCGCGGTGCCCGCCTCGATCCGGGCGAGCGAGGCGGACCCGCTGACCAGGGCGAGGCCGGTGACCTCGTCGGGGGTGAGCAGTTCGCCGCGCGGCGAGGGCAGCGCGGCCGCGGTCCGCGCACCCGAGCCGAACTCGCCGAACACCTCGGCGGCGGGCAGCTCGCCCGCGGGCAGCGGCGCGGACTCCGCGGCGACCAGCTCGCTGTAGGCACGCGGGGAGCGGCGTACGGTCTGGGCCGCGTTGTTGATGAGGATGTCCAGCGGGCCCGCGGCGGCCACCGAGTCGGCGAGCGCGACCACCTGGGCGGGGTCGCGCAGGTCGATGCCGACGACCTTGAGCCGGTGCAGCCAGTCGGCGCTGTCCGGCATCGCCTTGAAGCGGCGGATCGCGTCGTTCGGGAACCGGGTGGTGATGGTGGTGTGGGCGCCGTCGCGCAGCAGCCGCAGCGCGATGTACATGCCGATCTTGGCGCGGCCGCCGGTGAGCAGGGCGCGCCGCCCGGTCAGGTCGGTGCGGGCGTCGCGACGGGCCCGGTTCTCGGCCGCGCACGGCGGGCACAGCTGGTGGTAGAACGCGTCGACCTCGACGTAGCGGGTCTTGCAGACGTAGCAGGAGCGGGGCCGCTCCAGGATGCCGGCGATCTCGGTGGTCACGGAGGTGCTGAGCTGGATGCCGAGCGTCTCGTCGTCGATCCGGTCGGCGGCGCCGGTGGCGGTGGCCTCGGTGACGGCCTTGTCGTTGGCGGTCTTGGCGGCTCGGCGCTCCTGGCGGCGGCGCTGCTTCACCGTGCGGTAGATCCCGGCGGTGGCCCGGCGTACGGCGACGGCGTCGGGGTGGTCGACGGGGAGGTCGTCCAGCTCGGCGAGCACGGCGAGGCACTGGGCGAGGCGGGCCGGGTCGATACCGGGGGCCTGCGGGGGCTCGGCGGCGTAGGGGTCGGTGCCCGGGGCCGTATCCGGGGCCGCGCCCTGGGCCGGGAACTGCTCCGGGGCCCGGAACCGGTCCGGGTCCGGGGTCTGGTCCAGGTCCTGTGTGGTCGCCGTCATGAAACCGCTGCTCTCCGTGTGATCCCCGTGGGTGCCGGGCCCCGCGTTCCCCGCCCGGTCATTGGGGCGAACTTTACGTTTGCGGTGCGGGCAGCTCCAAACCCGTTCTCGGCGCACGCACCGCGCGGGCGCCGAGCCGTGCCCGCCTACGGCACCGGAGCCGGGCCGGGCCCGCCCGGAGCCCGAGGCCCGAGGCCCGAGGCCCGGCGGTATCCTCGGGGCGTTTGCATGATCACGTCGCGCGAGCGCGCCGTGTGATCACCGCCGGCCGCCCGTGGAGGTCCGTTGAGCCCCGCCGACCCGTTCGACCTCCCGCACGACGCGCTGTTCGGGGTGCACAACCTGCCGTACGGCGTCTTCAGCACCGCCGGCGACCCCCGGCGGCGGCTCGGGGTCCGCTACGGGGAGCACGTACTCGACGCGGGTGCGGCCGCCCGCGCCACCGGTGCGCCCGCCGACCTCGCCGAGCTGCTGGCCGCGCCGTCGCTGAACCCGCTGCTGGCCGCGGGCCGGCCGGCCTGGACGCGGGTACGGGCCGAGGTCACCGCGTGGCTGACCGAGCAGCGGCACCGCGCCGCCGTGGCGCCCTGCCTGGTCCCGCTCCCGGACACGGTCCCGTACCTGCCGTTCGAGGTCGCGGACTACGCCGACTTCTACGCCTCGGAGCACCACGCCTCCAACGTCGGCCGGATCTTCCGCCCGGGCGCCGACGCGCTGCCGCCGAACTGGAAGTACATGCCGATCGGCTACCACGGCCGGGCGGGCACCGTGGTGGTCTCCGGCACCGACGTCGTACGGCCCTGCGGGCAGCGCCGCGAGCCCGGCGAGCAGGTGCCCTCCTACGGGCCCTCGCTGCGGCTGGACATCGAGGCCGAGGTGGGCTTCGTGGTCGGCGCGCCCTCCGCGCAGGGCGAGCGGGTCGCGCTCGCGGACGCCGACGACCACGTCTTCGGGCTGTGCCTGCTCAACGACTGGTCGGCGCGGGACATCCAGGCGTGGGAGTACGTCCCGCTCGGCCCCATGCTCGGGAAGTCCTTCGCCACGTCCGTCTCCGCGTGGGTGACTCCGCTCGACGCGCTGCGGCACGCCCGCACCTCCCCGCCGCCGCGCGACCCCCGCCCGCCGGCCTACCTCGACGACGGCGCCGCGCGGCCGTCGGCCCTCGACATCGCGATCGAGGTACGGCTGAACGGGCATCTCGTCGCGCGGCCGCCGTTCGCCACGATGTACTGGACCTACCCGCAGATGGTGGCGCACCTCACGGTGAACGGGGCGAGCCTGCGGACCGGGGACCTCTTCGGGTCGGGCACCGTCAGCGGACCCGAGCGCGACACCCGCGGCGCGCTCATCGAGCTCACCTGGAACGGGGAGGAGCCGCTGCGCCTCCCCGACGGCTCCCAGCGGTCCTTCCTCCACGACGGCGACGAGGTCGTCCTCTCCGCGACCGCCCCCGGCCCGGCCGGCACCCGCCTCGCCCTCGCCGAAGTCCGCACCCGCGTCCTCCCTCCCCACCCCTGACCCCCGGCGCCCCCGGCGAAGCTCCGGGGGAGGGCCGCGCGATCAACGCGTACCGCGCGCCGCCGCATGCGCCCGGGGTCCGGGGAGCCGTATGGGCGAGCCAGTCGGCCCGCGCCGCCACCAGCGCGGGCCGCACCTCACGGTCGGGACGCCGCGCCGGCCGCCTGAGGTCCGAGGCGAGCCCGTCAGATCCGCCGGCGCGAGATCGGTGAGCCGACTCTCCCCGCACACACGCACACACGCACACACGCACACCCGCACATCGACCACCGGCAGCGCTTGCCTGAGGCGGCTCCGCACACGGTGCGCCCGGCCACGCGGGTGATGGTGCACCATCCCCCCGGGCCGCGGGAAACGGTGCGAGCGGCCACCCAGCGGCAGGCGGTCCCGTGAGCGGCGAGGCGGCCCGGGGGGTCAGGGGACCCTGGGGGGAGCGGTGCTGTCGCGGAGGACGAGTTCGCTGGCCACTTCGACGCGGGTGGTCTCGGGGACCTGGCCCGCGAGGAGTTGGAGGACCATGCGGGTGGCGACCGCGGCCATCTCCGGCAGCGGGGTGCGCACGGTGGTGAGCCGCGGGGTGACCCAGTCCGCGAAGTCGAGGTCGTCGAAGCCGACCACGCTCAGGTCGGCCGGCACGCGCAGCCCGAGGCGGTCGGCGGCGCGGTAGGTGCTGAGTGCCTGCTGGTCGCTGCCGGCGAAGATCGCGGTGGGGCGGTCCGGAAGGCGCAGCAGGTCGAGCGCGTGCTCGTACGCGGGCCCGTGCGAGAAGTCGCCGTAGCGGACCAGTTCGGGGTCGAAGGGCAGCCCGCCCTCGTCGAGCGCGGAGCGGTACCCGTCGACGCGGGCGCGCGAGGCGAGCCGGTCCGGGGGCCCGCCGATCACCGCGATCCTGCGGTGCCCCAGCCGGACCAGGTGCCGGGTGGCCGCGAGCCCGCCGGGCCAGTTGGTCGCCCCCACCCAGGGCACGCCGGGCGGCGGCTCCTCCGCGGGCGCGATCAGCGCGAACGGCAGCCCCAGCCGCCCCAGTTCGACCCGCTGCGCGTCCGTCAGCCCGGGCACGACGAGGATCGCGCCTCGAGTCGGCCGGTTGGCCAGCGCCTCCAGCCAGTTCCGGGCCTGCCCACTCTCGCTCTCGTGCGCCGCCGACACCACCAGGCCCATGCCGACCGCGTGCAGCGCCTCCTCGGCTCCGCGCACCAGCTGGACCGCCCAGGGACCGTCCAGTTCCCCGATCACGAAGTCGATCAGCCCGCCGGCCGCCAGCGCGGTCGGTACGGCCCGCCCGCGCGGCGCGGTCCCGTACCCGTGCTGCTCCAGCAGCCGCTGCACCCGCGCCCGGGTGCGCGAGGCGACATCCGAGCGCCCGTGCAGCACCTTCGAGACCGTGGACACGGACACGCCCGCCTCGGCGGCCACCCGCGCCAGCCCGCCGGCGCCGCCTTCGCCGCCCGCGCCGCCCGCCTCCTCGGGTTCCGTGTCCCGCGCCATCGATCCCGTGCCCTTCGCCCGCAGCCTCGCCGTACCTGCCTGTCGGAGCAGTATCGCGAACCCGGCGCGGCGGCGGGCCCGCGGCACTCCCGGCGAACCCCGGCGGCCCGGGCGGCGTTGTCCTACCGTGGAAGGGCGGCACGGCGGCGGACCGGACGGGACGGGGTGGAACGGGTGGAAGCGGAACTCACCGCTCTCGCGGCTTCGGGGGCGACCTCGCTGGTGGGGCTGATGGTCTCCGACGCGTGGGGGCAGGTCCGCGGGCGGATCGCCGCCTTCTTCGCCCGGGGCGGCGAGGGCGGTACGGTCGGCGGCCAACTGGATTCCTCGCGGGCGGAGTTGGTGGCCGCTCAGCAGGCCGGGGACACCGACACGGCGGCGGACGTGGCCGACGAGTGGCGCGCCCGGCTGCGGCGGGTCCTGCGTGCCGACCCCGCCGCGGCGGCCGAACTGCGCGCGCTGCTGGACGAGTTCGGATCGCCGGCCGGGAGCGGTTCGATCAGTGTGGTGCACAACACGTTCAGCGGCACGGCGTACAACAGTCCGGTCGTCCAGGCCCGGGACGTCAACAACCTCTCCATCGGCGGCGCTTGGTCGGCGCACCCGGCGCACCCGACGCCCCCGGCGACGCCGTCGGAGTGAGCCGGGCCCACCCGACCTTCTCGGCCCGCCCGCTCACAGCGTGTGGTACCGGCCGTCGTGATAGAGCAGCGGGCGCTGCTGGACGCCGACATGGGCGCGGGTCACCCGGCCGATCACCAGCCGGTGGTCGCCCGCCGGGACCCGCGCCTCGATGTCGACCAGCAGCCAGTTGGACACGTCGTCGAGCACGGGTTCGCCGCCCGGCAGCGTGCTGAACCGGGTCGGCGCGGCGAACCGGTCGATGCCGCTGGTCGCGAACCGCCGGGCCAGGTGCTCGTGTTCGGCGGCCAGGAAGTGCACCACGGCGGTCGCGCTGTCCCGCAGGTGCGGCCAGCTCGACGCGGTGCCCGAGATGCCGAAGGAGAGCAGCGCGGGGTCGAGGGAGAGGGAGGCCACCGAGGTCGCGGTGAAGCCCGCGGGCCGGCCGGCGCCGGGCACGGTGACCACCACCACCCCGGCCGGATGGCCACGGAAGGCGGTCCTGAACTGCTCGGGTATCGAGGGCACGTCAGCGGTGCCCGGGGCGGTGTCGGAGGCGGTTCCAGAGGCGGTGCCGGCAATGGTCTCGGCGGTCATGCTTCTCCCAGGGTCGCGGGTTGCTCGGAATTCGGGCCGGTCGGGTCGCCGGGTCGGGTCAGGTCGGACGGGTCGGCCGGGCCGGGCCGGGCCGGGTCGTCCGGTCGCCGTTCGGAGCGCGGACATATCGCTGCAAGGTTGCTGAAACCGCAGGTTGATACGCTCGCGAGATGGCCGACGTACTGGACATCGCCGCTCTGCGCACCTTCACCTCCATAGCCGACTGCGGCGGCTTCCACCGCGCGGCCGCGGCGATCGGGATGTCCCAGTCCGCGGTGAGCCAGCACGTGCGGCGGCTGGAGAAGGCGGTGGGGCGGCCGCTGGTCGAACGCGCCGGGCGCGTCACGCGGTTCACCCCGTCCGGTGAGACCCTGCTCGCCGAGGCGCGGAAGATCCTCGCCGCCCACGACGAGGCGCTGGTCAGGCTCGGCCGCGGCGGCAACGGCGCCGGCACCCTCGTGGTCGGCTCCACCGAGCACGCCGCCGACCGCATCCTGCCCGCGATCACCGGCGTGCTCAAGGAGCACTACCCCAGCCGCGGCGTACGGTTCCGGCTGGACCGCAGCGCCCAGCTCAACGACGGCCTGGACCGCGGCGGCATCGACGTGGCCGTCTTCATCGGCGATGCCCGCGGCAGCGACAGCGTCCCGGCCGGCGTGCTTCCGCTGTCGTGGTTCTCCGCCCCGAACTGGCGGATGCCGGCGGCCGGCACGCCCATCCCGGTGGTCGTCATCGACCACCCCTGTACGATCCGCCGGCGCGCGCTGGACACCCTCGCCGAGCACGACCTGTCGTCGGCGGTCGTCGTGGAGGCGGCCTACCTCGCGGGCGTGATGAACGCGATCCGCGGCGGCCTCGGCGTCGGTCTGCTCGCCGACGTCGGCCCGCCCCCGGAAGGGCTCCAGCGGCGTGACGACCTGCCGCCGGTGCCGCCCGAACTGCTGCACCTGCGCACCCGGGCCGACGCCCCGCCGTGGCTGGCCGGGACCACCGCCGGCGCGGTCCGCGACCTGCTGGCCCACCGCGTCTGACCCGCCGCCGTCGGGGCTGTCCATGGTCACTCCTTCGTCCGATCGGGGCTGCCTCGCCGCGCGGTTCCTCCCGGGCACCCCGTCACGCGGCGACGGGCGTACCCCGGTGCGCGAGTTCCTGGCGGACCAGGGGCAGGACGTACCGCGCGTAGTCGATCGCGTCGTTGAGCGGGTCGTACCCGCGGATCGACAGCAGCTCGCACCCGATGTCGACGTAGTCCAGCAGCGCCTTGGCCACCGTCTCGTAGCTGCCGACCAGTGCCGTGGAACTGCCCGCCGCGTTCGTCGCGGTGACCAGCGGCGTCCACAGCGCGCGGTCGTGCAGCTCGCCGCGCGCGGCGACGTCGAGCAGCCGCTGCGAGCCGACGTTCGCGGGGCGGCCGTCCCCGGGGGCGGGATAGCGCGCGCCCTTCGGGGTCGCCGCCACCGTCTCCTTGACCTGCCCGAGGATGCGGTGCGCCTTCTCCCAGGCGAGTTCGTCGGTGGCGGCCACGATCGGGCGGAACGAGACCCAGATCCGCGGGTGCGGGCGGCCCGCCGCGTCGGCCACGGCGTTGACGGCGGCGATCTGCTCGGCGGTCTCCTTGAGCGGTTCGCCCCACAGCCCGAAGATGTCGCCCTGCCGCCCGCCGACCTCGTACGCCTCCCGTGAGGAGCCGCCGACCGAGATGGGGATGGCGTCCTGGTACGGCTTGATGTCCGTGGCGAACCCCTCGAACCGGTAGTACTCGCCCGCGTGGCTGATCGGCCCGGTCGCCGCCCACACCTGGCGCAGCACCTGGATGAACTCCTCGGAGCGGGCGTACCGCTGGACCTTGGTGAGGTAGTCGCCCTCGCGGGCCTGCTCCGTGTCGTTGCCGCCGGAGATGATGTGCAGGCCGAGCCGTCCCTTGCCGATCCGGTCGATGGTGGCGAGCGCCTTGGCGACCCGGGTGGGGAAGACGAAGCCGGGCCGGTGCGCGAGCATCGGCTTGACCCGCTCGGAGTTGTTCACGACGAACTGGGCGATCTGCTCGGCGTCGACGCTGGCGGAGCTGTAGGCGACCAGCGTCCAGTCGAAACCGCCGTCGTCCAGGGCCCGTACGAAGCGGCGGGTGTAGTCGACGTCGAAGCCGGCGTGCCGGCCGCCGGCGGTGGCCTCGGTGGTGTTGGTGGTGTGCGTGGCGCTGATGAACTCGACGGGCATGGCCTGGGCTCCGATCAGTTGGCGGGGGTCGCGGCGGCGGACGAGGTCGCGGACGGGTTCGCGTTCGCGTTCGGGTTCGCGGAAGTGCTCGCGGTGGGCGTCGTGGCAGTCGTGGGCGCGAGGGCGTGCGGGAACGCGGAGGTGTCGACGGTGCCCGCCACCTTCACGTCGGTGGGGAGCGAGCCGATGGTGTGCATCAGGTCCGAGACGGCCTGCACCTTGGCGGTGACGGCGGGGGAGACCGGCACCAGGGAGTCGGCGCCCTGCCCCACCACGGTCTTCGCCACGTCCAGGGGCACGCCGTTCTTCTGCGCGAAGACCTGGGCGTACTGGTCGCGGTGGGCGGCCGCCCACGCGTACGCCTCGGCGAGCCGGCCGAGGAAGTCGGCGATGGCCGCCTTGCGGGCCGGATCGGTCAGCGACGACTGCGCGGCCGAGATGAAGCCGATCCCGCTGGTCCGGCCGTCCCGCCCGTCCACCACGATCTTCGCGCCCTTCTGCACGGCGATGTCCTGGTAGATGCCGAACGTCGCCCAGTTGCCGATCTTCCTGGCGTTGAACGCGGCCTGCGCGGCGGTCGGCAGCAGGTACTGCACGTGGACGTCGGAGTACTTCAGGCCCGCGTCGGTGAGGGTCTTCGCCAGCAGGTACTCGGCGATGCTGCCCTTGGCCGAGGAGATCACGACGTCCTTGCCCTTGAGGTCCTGGACCGTCCGCACCGCGGAACCGGGCTGGGTGAGGATCGCGGTGCCGGAGCCGTCCGCCGACGAGGCGGCCACCAGCTTGATCTTCAGGCCGCCGCTGACCGCCTGGAGCGTGGGCAGGTCCGCGGCGCTGCCGGTGTCGACCTGGCCGCTCTGCATCGCCTGGAACAGCGGCGCCGCGCCCTGGAACTCGGCCCACTTCACCTTGTACGGGGTGTTCTTGAGGGTGCCGGCCGCGTTGAGCAGGGTCTGGAGTCCGTTGGCCTGGTCGCCGAGCGTCAAGGTCACGCCGGACAGGTCGGTGCCGCCGGACGCGGCCTTGACGTCGGTGTCCGTCTTCTTCGCGTCGCCGCAGGCCGCGAGGAGCGTGAGGCTGAGCGTGACGGCTGCGGCCGCGGCGAGGAGCCGCGGAAGGGGGCGGGGCATGGCTGTCCTCGGGGTTCGTGGAGCGCGGGATACGGGTACGGGGTGCCGCGGGTTCGGGTGCCGGGTTCGGGTGTCGAGTGGGAGCGGGCAGGACGGCTCGGCGTACGCCGGTGCGGAGTACGGGAGTTGGCGCGGGGAGCCGCTGTGGGGTCCAAGGGGGCGGTAGGGGCGGGACCGGGGGCTACGCGTCGGCCGGGTCCGCGAGGTCGGCCGGGCCTGCCGGGTCTGCGGGGTCTGCGGGGTCTGCGGGGTCTGTCGGGTCGTTCGGGTCGTGCGGGCCGACGCCGAGGCGGGCGAGCAGCGACGTACGCAAAGCGACGAACTCGGGTGCGCCGATGTCGCGCGGCCGGGGCAGGTCGACCACCGCCTCGTGGGCGATCCGGCCGTCCCGCATGACCAGCACCCGGTCGGCGAGCAGTACGGCCTCCTCCACGTCGTGGGTGACCAGCAGGACCCCGCAGTTGTGCCGGGTCCACAACTCGCCCACCAACCTTTGGGCGTTGGTCCTGGTCAGCGCGTCGAGCGCGCCGAACGGCTCGTCGAGCAGCAGCAGGTCGGGTTGCCGTACCAGCGCGCGGGCCAGCGACACGCGCTGCGCCTCTCCGCCGGAGAGCGTCTTCGGCCACACGGCGGCACGCTCGGTCAGGCCGACCTCGGCGAGGTAGCGCTCGGCGAGCGCGCGGTCGGCACGGCCGGGCAGGCCGAGGACGACGTTGCGCCACACCCGTTTCCACGGCAGCAGCCGGGGCGCCTGGAAGGCGACCGCGCGGCGCCGCGGCACCGTGACGGTGCCCTCGATGTCGCGGTCGAGGCCGGCCAGCACCCGCAGCAGGGTGCTCTTGCCGCACCCGCTGTGCCCGAGCAGGGCGACGAACTCGCCCGGCCGGATGTCGAGGTCGAGCCCGTCGACGACCCGGCGCCGGTCGAAGGCGCGGACCAGGCCCCGGACGCGTACGGAGGTGTCGGGGCGGGAACCGGTGCCGGTCCCGTTCACGGTGCGGGCCTTTGATGTGTCCGTGGTCGGGGGAGTCTGTGTGGTGGGAGTCGTCATCGTCATGCTCCGTCGAAGGATGCGCGCCAGGACAGCAGGTACTTGGTGCAGAGCCGCACGATCAGGTCGCTGACCAGGCCGAGCACCGCGTAGACCACCAGGCAGACCACGATCACGTCGGTCTGGAAGAACTGCTCGGCGTTGTTCATGAGGTAGCCGATGCCGTTGCTCGCGTTGATCTGCTCGGCGAAGACCAGGGCGAGCCAGGCGCTGCCGAGGGCGTAGCGCAGGCCGACCAGGGCGCCGGGCAGCGCGCCCGGCAGCACGATGTGCCGGATCTGGCCCCAGCGGTTGAGGCCCAACACCGTGCCCGCCTCGACCAGTTGGGGGTCCACGCCGCGGATTCCGGCGTAGATGTTGAAGTACAGCGGGAAGGTCACCGCGATCACCACGAGCGCGATCTTGGGCTTCTCGTCGATGCCGAACCAGACGATGAACAGCGGGATCAGGCCCACCCAGGGCAGCGCGCGCAGCATGCCGACGGTGGAGTCGATCAGGTCCTCGCCGAGCCGGAACAGCCCGGCGAGCAGGGCCAGCGCGGTGCCCGCGACCGCGCCGATCAGGAAGCCCTCGATCACGCGCTGGGTGGACACCCGTATCGCGGAGCCGAGTTGGCCGTCGGCGGCCAGGTCCCAGCCCTTGTGGAAGACCCGCACGGGGGAGGCGAGGGTGTCGGGCGAGAGCACCCCGGTCGCGCTGAGCAGCCACCACAGCAGCAGCGCGCCGACCGGGCCCGAGGCCCGGCGCAGGGGCCGCGGCACCTGGCGGCGGCGTCGCTCGTGGGCCGGCCGGATCGTCTCCACGTCTCCGCTGCTCTCGGCGCTCCGGCCGCCGTCGTTCGCGGGCGGTGCGACGGGGCCGGTGTCCTCCGGCGGCTCCTTCGACAGGCGCGCGCCGGCGTCAGGCGTGGCGGGATACCCGGTGCCGGCCGTCGCGGCGTTCGGCGGGCGGGACATCTCACTCGTGCTCATCGCAATCCCCCTTCGGGGCCGACGCGTTCGGGTGCGACGTCGGCATCGGACTCGGACTCGGCAACGGCAACGGCAACGGCAACGGCAACGGCAACGGGCTCGGGCTCGGGCTCGGCCTCGGCATGGGACGACGCATCGGCCGCGGCGCCGTCCGGCCGCGGTCCGGTCGCCACCGGCCGGTCAGGGTCCGCGGACCAGGCCGACCACGAACCGGGGTAGAGCGCCGCGTCGATGCCGGCGGACGCGAGCGCGGCGATCTGGTGCGCGGCCGTCACTCCGGAGCCGCAGTACACGCCCACCGTCGTGCCCGCTCCGACGCCCAGTGCGGCGAAGCGCCGCCGGGTCGCGGCCGGATCGGTGAACAGCCCCTCGCCGTCGAGGTTCTCGGCGGTCGGCGCGCTGACCGCGCCGGGGATGTGCCCGGCCCGCGCGTCCACCGGCTCGGTCTCACCGCGGTAGCGCTCGCCCGCGCGGGCGTCCAGCAACACGCCGTCCTCGGCCAGTTCCGCGGCCTCCTCGGCGCTGATCACCGGCAGCCGGCCGGCGCGCAGCACCACGTCGCCGGGTTCGGCGGGCGGTTCGTCACCCCCGGCGAGCGGTTCCCCGCTCGCCCGCCACGCGCCGAGCGCGCCGTCGAGCACGCGGACGTCGGACACGCCCGCCCACCGCAGCAGCCACCAGGCACGCGCCGCGGCCAGGCCGCCCGCGTCGTCGTACACCACCACCGGCCGCCCGGCGCGCAACCCCCATCCCCGGGCGGTGCGTTGCAGGTCGGCGAGGTCCGGCAGCGGATGGCGGCCCTTCAACGACTCTGCGGGCGCGGCGAGTTCGGTGTCGAGGTCCACGTAGCGGGCACCGGGGATATGGGCCTCCTGGTAGTGCGCGCGGCCGTCCGGGTCGCCCAGCGCCCAGCGCACGTCCAGCAGCAACGGCGGCTGCTCGGAGGCGAGTTCGGCGGCCAGTTCCTTCGCGCCGACCAGGACCGGCGGGTGCAGCCCCGGCACGGTCGCGGCGAGGTCCGCGTCGCTGAGCGAACCGGCGGGGGTGCCGTCGGCCTCGGCCTGCCGGGCACGCGCGAGCAGCGCCGCGTTCGCTGCCGGGTATGCCGTCGCCCCCGCCGGCACCGACGCCGTCGCCGGGTACGCCGTCGCCGGCACCGACGCACCGGCCAGCCGCGCCAGGAGCACCACCTCGCCGTTGAGGAAGTCCACTTCGAGCGAACCGGACCGGGCCAGGCTCTGCCAGGTCGAGCTTCCGCCGCGCGGGTGGCCGGGGATGTCGTGAAGGGTGAAGCCGGACAGGTCCAGCGTGCTGCGCGCCTCGCGGTCGACCGGCGGCAGCCCGGCCGCCACCAGCGCGGTACGGGCCTCATCGGCCAGCAACTCCGCAACTCGGTCGCGCAGTTCGCTCGGCCGGTAGAGCGCGTCGAGCACGTTCTGCACGCTCCCGACCAGCTTCGCCGCCTTCCACCCGGCGATGTCCGGTACGACCTGCGTCGCGAACGACGCGGCCCGCAGGTCCGCCGCCAGCCGCTCCAGCGCCGGGTGGTCGGTCCCGCTCGGGTAGCGGCCCAGCCACAGCGCCGCCTCGGTCGGCGCGGCGGGCGAGACCACGACACCGTCCTCGACGTACACCGCCGGCACCCACACGCTCGCCCCCAGCACGTGCGCGAAGCGGCGCAGCGCCACCCGCTCGCCGTCCAGGCCGTTCTGCACGGTGACCAGCGGCAGCACCCGCGCGGCCGGCTCCGTACCGCCGTCGCGGACCGCGACCGGGCGCCACGCCCACTCCGCCACGGCCTGCTCTGCGTCCTGCGCCTTCACCGCGAGCACCAGCACGTCGGTGCCGGTCAGCGCGACCTCCCGCGGCCCCGCCGCGTACGGCACGTCGACCGTGTGCTCGCCGTCCGGCCGCACCAGCCGCAGCCGGCCCGAGCGCAGCGCGGCGAGTTGCCGGCCGCGGGCCACCAGCAGCACGTCGGCGCCCGTGCGGTGCAGCCCGGCGGCGAGCGTGACGCCCACCGCGCCCGCGCCGATGACCACGTAGCGCACGGGAGTCGCAGCCGGTCCGGCCGCGCCGCCGCTCATCGGGGCAGCTCTTCGGAGATCGCGATGGGCGCCAAGTCCGCGCCGAGCCGCAGCCGTTCCAGGAACAGCACCACGGTCGCGGCGGCGGTGCGGTGCGAGAGGTCGTTGAACGCGTCGTGCCGTCCGTCGGCGAGGGTCACCAACTCCGCGCGGGGCGCGGCCGCGTACGCCGTGCGCGCGGCGGCCGGCGGGCTGACCGGGTCGGCCGCGCCGTGCAGACCGAGCACCGGCACCGAGACCTTCGACAGGTCCGCGCGGTCGTACCACTCCCGCGGCAGCGGCGCGTACAGCGCGCCGCGCTCCAGCCGCCCCGGCTCGGCCAGCCGGCCCTGGTGGGTGGGGCATGCCGTGCGCGAGCCCAACTCCTCGGACCAGTCGGCGGGTTGGGACGCCGCCACGTCCTTCGTCGGCAGCCCGGCCAGCACCAGCGCGTCGACCTCCACCTCGCCGGCCGCCACCAGGCCCACCGCGAACAGCGCGCCCGCGTCCGACCCCGCCAGTACCAGCGGCTTCGCCGGCTCCCCTTCCGCCAGCGCCTCCTTCACCTGACGCGCCGCCTCCCGCGGCCACCTGCTCGGGTCGGCCACCGCCCGCACCCGGTAGGCGTCCGCGGCGATCCGCGCGCCGAACCGCTCGTACAGCCGCGGGTCCTCGCCGCGGCCCGGCAGCAGCAGCACGGTGCCGCGCGGGTTCAGCGACGGCGGGATCTCCCACGACGTGGGGTCGGGAACGGTGCTCACGGAGCTCATGGCGGTGTCCTTGGGGCAGGGGCGCGCGGACCGCGCGGCGCTCGGGGCACGCGGCAACGCGACGGGGCAGGGGTGCCGGGGAACGGGGCGGGGTGGATACGCGTACGGCTCTGCGGTGACGCGTACCGCTGCGGTGGCGGGAGGCGCGGGAACGGCCGCACCACGGACGCGGGTTGGGTCACCCGCGTGCCGGGCCTGGCGGTCGGCCCGCTGCCGTGGAAGGGCTCGGCTAGCCGCGGCGACAGCCGGCGGAGGTGCCGGTGCCGAAGTCGATGACCCTGCGCTGGGTGAGCAGCGGGGAACCGGCCGGCGCGGGCACCTCGACGAACGCGACACCGAGGGCCGGGCCGTGCCGGCCGGGCCTCTCCGCGAGCATGTGCGTCGTCATGCCAGGAAGCATGCAGGACGGATACGGCCCGCGTCCAACGATGATTCCTGATCGGGACCGATCACGTTTCCGAATCGATCCACCCCGGGGTGCGGAGCGGGCTGCGGGTCGGCCTGGCTCAGCCCGGCCCAGTACGGCCCCGTTCGGCGACGCGCCGCGCGGCGGCCGCGTGAGGCGACCTGCTCGCGTTTCGCCGCGCACCGCCACCCGGTGCCCGCCCTCGCAGCGGCCGTCGGCGGCCATCGACGGTCATCGGCGAGCGGCCGTGAACAGGCGGCCCAGGACGGGAAGCACGCTGCGCAGGTCGCCGTCGTCCACGGTGGCGGTGGCCGCCGCCCGCGCGCCCGCCGAGCCGTTGAACGCCACGCTCAACCCGACGGATGCGAACAGCGGCAGGTCGGAGCGGCTGTCCCCGACGGCTGCGCAGGAACGGAGGGACAGCCCCGACTCTCGTGCCTGCGCGCGGGCGAAGTCCCGCTTGTCGTGCTCGTCGAAGTGACGGGCGACCCGGCCCGTGAACCGGCCGTCCGCGGTCTCCAGCCGTGGCCCGCAGAACGCGTGGAAGCCGAATCGCTCGGCCAGGTGGCCGCCGACCGGCGACCAGGCGAGGGTCGCCAGCACGGGCAGCAGATCGTTCCGCCGGCACCAGGCCACGGTCTCCGCGATGCCCGTGACCAGGGGAAGCCCGTCGAGCCAGTCGGAGACCCGTTCCTCCGGTGTGCCCGCCCAGCCCGCGGCATCCAGCTCGGAGACCTGCCGGTTGTCCAGGGCGCCGCAGGCGTATGCGGCCTCGGCCTCGGCCAACTCGTCGCGGTGGCCGAGGAATCCGGCCAGGAAGACCGACGAACTCGTACCGGGGACGAGGGTGCCGTCGACATCGAAGAACACGGCGCCCACGCGGTCGGAGGAGAACACCGCCCAAGGATGCCACCGGCGCGCACGATCGCGGACGCCGGCCTTCCGTGCCTGCCGCTGCCGTCCTACGCGTCGCGCGGGGGCTCGATCTCGGCGAGCCAGGAGGTCAGGAGGGCCTCCAGGTGGGCGGCGTCGCCGGGCGGGAGCGCGTCCAGCAGGCGCCGTTCGTTCCGCATGTGCTCGGCGAACGCCTGGTCGATCAACTCGCGCCCGGCCGGGGTGAGTCCGACCACGCGACCGCGCCCGTCGTCGGAGGCGCGGCGGCGGGTGACGAGGCCGCCGCGCTCCAGCCGGTCGATCCGCTTCGTCATCGCGCCCGTCGTGACCATGGTGTGCGCGGCCAGTTCACCGGGTGCGCGTTCGTACGGCGGGCCGGCCCGGCGCAGGGCGGCGAGCACGTCGAACTCGCCCTCGCTCAGGCCGAATCGGCGGTAGACGACGCACAACTGCTCGGTGAGCAGCCCGGCGACGCGGTGCAGCCGCCCGATGACGCCCTGCGGCGAGACGTCGATCTCGGGCCGCTCGCGGGCCCATGCGGCCTGGATACGGCCGATGTGGTCCAGGGGCCGGCGGGTGCCGGGGTCACCGGGGTCACCGGGGTCACCGGGGCCGGCCGGGCCGGCCGGTTCTGCGGGGTGCGCGGGCATGCCTTCACTATAGCTTCCGTGGAAGGCATAGTATCTTCCATGGAAGCCAATATGCGATGGGTGCTGCTCGCGGCGGTCGCCCCGGTGGCCTGGGGTGCGAACTACTACGTCACCAAGGCGGCGCTGCCCCCGGGCGATCCGCTGTACGGCGGAGCGATCAGGGCGGTGCCCGCCGGGCTGTTGCTCTTCGCGTTGCGCCGCAAGCTCCCGCGCGGCGCGTGGTGGTGGCGGTCGGCCCTGCTCGGAGTGCTCAACGCCGGCGGCTTCTTCGCCCTGGTCTACCTCGCCGCGCAGCGCCTGCCGACGAGCACCGCCGCGACCGTCATGGCAGCCTCGCCCCTGGTGATGGCACTGATCGCCTGGCCGCTGATCGCCGAACGCCCGCGCGCCGCACACCTCTTGGGCGCCGCCGTCGGCATCGGCGGGGTCTGCCTGATGCTGTGGGGCGGCTCGGACGGTGCCGACCCGCTGGGCGTGGCGGCCTCCGTGGGCGCGATGCTGCTGTCCTCGCTCGGCTACGTGCTCGCCAAGCGCTGGGGTGCAGGAGTCGACGTACTGGCCTCCACCTGCTGGCAGTTGCTCGCCGGCGGCCTGCTTCTGCTGCCCTTCGCCGCGGTCTTCGAGGGCGCGCCGCCCGCCCTCGGCGCCCGGGCGCTGCTCGGCTTCGGGTACGTCGCCGTGATCGCCACCGCCGTCGCCTTCACGGCCTGGTTCGCGGCGCTGCGGCACCTGCCCGCCGCCACCGTCGGCCTGGTCGGGCTGCTCAACCCGGTGACCGGGGTGCTGCTCGGCACCGCGGTCGCCCACGAGCCGCTCACCGCGCGCCAACTCGCCGGCCTGCCACTCGTCCTGGCCGGTGTCCTCCTCGGCCGCCCGGGCGCGGCCCCCACCCGCCGCCCGCGCCCGGCCGTCACGCCACCAGCCGCGCCCGAACCGTACGCGAGCGGCCCCGCCGAACCGGCCACCCGCCCACGGATCTTCGCCCCCTCCCGCCGCCCGTCCGCCCCGACGGCGGTCGGGCCCGCACCCCGGACCGCGCCCGGCCCGCTCGCCGCCCGGCGACCGTGGCGACGGCGCCCTCCGTCATGAGGGCGCCGGAGCCGGCCCGGTATCGCGGCGGCGGCCCGGTCCGCGCCGTCACCCCGAGACGGGCATGACCAGCGTCTGCGCGAAGTCGACGGCGCCTTCCCGCTGGTAGAAGCGCAGGGCGCCGGCGTTGCCCGCAATGACGGAGATCTTCATGACCTGGACGCCCGACCCGGCGAGACGCGTACGCGCGGCCCCGACGAGGGCCTGCCCGATCCCGGCGCCGCGCGCCTCGTCGTGGACCACGAGCGTTTCCCGCACGCCGACCCGGTCCCCCCCACTGCCAGGACCCCGGAGCGTCGACCACCCGCACGCACGCGTAGCCCAGCACGCGGTCCCGTCGCGGGCGACCGGGACCGCGGCGAGGGGTTCCCGTAGCCAATCGAGGTACTGTCCCCGCCGCAGGCGCCAGGACTCCTCGGGCGGGCGCACCGCGCCGAGAGCCGCCAGGTGTGCCGCCTCGCGACTGTGGTGGGCCAGGAGTTGCCCCCACACAGGCTCTCCAGGCGGTCCACCTCGGCAGGGGAGGGGACCTCGATCACGGGACGCGTGCCAGGAAGCGCAGCCAGCGCGCGGGCTCCTCGGGCGCCGGTCCGAGGACCCGGTGGAACCATCCGTACAGGGCTACGGGGGAGCCGTTCGGCGCCGGGGGCGGGTGCTCGGCGCGGGCTGACCGCCGCGGACCGCAGCCCGCCGAGGCGCGCGGCGGGGTGCGCTCGAAGCGCTGCGTCCAGGGGGGTTCAGGCGCTGGTGTGCGTGTCCTTCGGGAGGTCGTCCGTCTCGCAGAGCGAGTTCAGGTCGTCGATCGCCTGGGCGAGGAAGTGGTCGAGAGGGCGGGCGGTCTGCTCGATCCACAGGTGGGTCGCCTGCCCGGCGACGGCCAGTGCGGTCTGGGCGGCGAGCGACGCGCACCGGTCGTCGACGCCGCGCCGGCCCAGCGCCGCGGTCATGGTGCAGGCCAGGGACGCGGTCTTGGCGAGTTCGCGTTCGCGCAGCGCCGGGGTCGCGGTGGTGAGCTGGTGCAGCGGCTCGGAGAGCGGCCGGTTGTCCTCCAGCAGCGGGGTGATCCGGCGGAACGCCCACAGCACCGTCGCGAGCGGACCGAGGGTGCCGGGCGCCTCCGCGACGGCGCGCTCCAGTGCGTCACGCAGGAAGTCCTCCTGGCCGAAGAGCACTTCGCGCTTGTCGGCGAAGTGCCGGTAGAAGGTCCGCTCGGTGACGCCCGCGCGCGCCGCGATCTCGGCGGTGGTGACCTGGTCGAAGCCGCGCTCCGTGTACAGGTCGAGAGCGGCCTGCTGGAGTCGTAGGCGCGCCGGCCGTCCATCCCGTGGCATCCCAGCAGCATAGGCCAATACCGGCAGAAGCCGACGTCAAGGCGGTCGGGCCCCCTCGTCGCGGCGGGGCGCCGGCGGATCGCCGGGTCGCCGGATCGCCGGGTCGACGGGTCGACGGGGCGGTGGCGGGCGACGGATCGACGGATCGGCATCCACGGCGTAGCGACAGTCTCTGACGTTACGTGCTACGTTGAAGGCCGTAGCGACAGTCCCTGTCACTACGTGGAGCAGTGCCGAACGGCTCAAGGGAGTTCATCGTGCATGTCTTCGTCACCGGAGGTTCCGGGCTGACCGGACCGACCGTCGTCGCCGAACTGGTCGCGGCCGGGCACAAGGTCACCGGCCTGGCGCGTTCCGACGCCTCGGCCGCGCGCCTGGAGGGGCTCGGCGCGACCGCGCACCGCGGCTCGCTGGAGGACCTCGACAGCCTGCGGGCAGGAGCGGAGGCGGCGGACGGCGTCCTGCACATGGCCTTCGGCGGCGACTTCGCCGACCCGGAGGACCTCATCAGGCGCGACCGCACCGCGATCGAGGCGCTCGGCGGGGCGCTGACGGGTTCGGGCAAGCCGTTCGTCAGCACCTCCGGCACGCTGGTGATGCCCGTCGGCCGGGTGAGCGGCGAGCAGGACGCGCCCGACCCCGCCTCGATCGCGGCCTTCCGCATCCCGGGCGAGCAGGCGTGCCTGGACTCCGCCGCGCGGGGAGTGCGCGCGAGCCTGGTCCGGCTGGCGCCCACCGTGCACGGTCCCGGCGACTACGGGTTCGTCCCGATGCTGGTCGCCGCCGCGCGCAAGACCGGCACCTCGGCCTACATCGGCACCGGCGCCAACCGCTGGCCCGCCGTCCACCGGGCCGACGCCGCCCGCCTGTTCAGGCTGGCGCTGGAGTCCGCTCCCGCGGGCAGCGTGCTGCACGGCGCGGCAGAAGGCGGCGTCGCCTTCAGGAGCATCGCCGAGACGATCGGACGGATGCTCGGCCTGCCCACCGCCTCCCTGGCACCCGAGGAGGCGGCCGAGCACTTCGGGAACCCCTTCATGGCCCGGGTGTTCGGCATCGACGCGCCCGTCTCCAGCGACGGCACCCGGCAACTGCTCGGCTGGACGCCGACTCACCCGACGCTGCTGGAAGACCTGGAGCACGGCGACTACTTCACGTCGTCCGCCGCCTGACCGCGGCCCCCTGCCCGTCGAACTCCCTTTCGCCGTGCCCCTGTTGGCCGCCCCCCGCACCACCCGCTGCAGGCACCCTTGTGGCGCGGCCGGTCGGAGCGCAGGGTGGAGAGCACGCGGCGGGGCCCGCGAAGCTCCGCGCGGATCGCGAAGGGGGCACCGTATGACGAACGGCAGTGCGCGGCAGGCGGGTTGGGAGTTCACCGACGACCGGGGCAGCACCTCGTCCGGGCCGGGTGCGCCGCCGCGGGTGGTGGCGTACGTACGAGCCGGGGCGGCGCTGTGGGAGTACGGCGTGCGGCCGGTGGCGGTCTACGGGTCCGGCCACGACAGCGGCGCGGACGCCGACCCGGCGAAGCTCGGCGGGCTCGACCCGCGCCAAGTCGCCTACCTGGGCGGGGGAGCGGACGTCGCGCCGGACGCCCTGCGCGAACTGCGCCCGGACGTGGTGGTGGACGTGACCTACGACGGGAAGGCGCCGTACGCCCTCGCGGAGTCCGTGGCCGAGGCGGCGGGCGTACCGGTGGTCGCGCTCGGCGTCGGCGGCGACGCGTCGCTGCGGACGATACTCGGCCACTTCGCCGACCTGGCGACGGCCTTCGGCGCGGAAGCGGGTGCCGCCGGCGGCGAACTGGCCCTCGCCGAGGAGGAGTTACGGGCCCTGGCGGTCGGCGAGGGGACCGCCCGGGTGGTCGCGTTGTCGCCGGGCGGGCCCGAACAGGTGCACCTGGCCCGGCCGGACACCTGGCCGGAGCTACGGCACCTCGCGGACCTCGGGGTGCGGATGGCCGACCCCGGCCGCGGTCCCGGCGTCAACTGGCGCACTGTGGACTGGGATCAGGCCCTGGCGGCGGTCGGCGGCGCGGGCGTCGTCCTCGCCGACACCCGCGCCAACGCCGCGCCGCTGTCCGCGCTCGCGGACGTCCCCGCCTGGCAACGGCTCTCCCTCACCGCCCAGGTGCTGCCCTGGAACCCCGAACTCCCGCCCGCCCCGGGCGCGTACGCCACCTTCCTCCGGGCGGTCGCGGACGCCCTGCGCGCACAGGCCCGGGCATCACGGTGACCGGGGCCGAAGCGCCGACCGGAGGAGCCGTTCCTTCGCCGCGCTGACGGGCCCGCCGTGCGGCGGGCGGTGCGGTGCCCTGGCGCGTACCGCGGGGCGGGCGCCCCCTCACGGGGTGGGCGCCCGCCCGGTGGCGTGCGACGATCGACGTGCCGGCCGTATCGCGTCAGCCGGCGGCCGGTGCGGGCTGCTCGGTGCCGGCCGCCCCCTCGCCGTCCGCGCCCCCGGTCGCCTGCGAACGGCCGCCGCGGGCAGAGTCGTTGCCGCCGGCACCCGCATCACCGCCGGCACCGTCGCCGGGTCCGCCGTGCTGCGGGCGGACCCGGCCGAGCGTGCCCGGCGCCCACAGCCGCCGTCCCAGCAGCAGGGACGCCGACGTCACCAGGAACGTCCGCACCACGAACGTGTCCAGCAGCACCCCGACCGCGATCACGAAGCCCAACTCGGCCAGTTGCACCAGCGGCATGTTCACCAGCACCGAGAACGTCGCCGCCAGCACGATCCCCGCCGAGGTGATCACCCCGCCGGTGGTCCGCAGCGCGCCGAGCGTGGCCTGCCGCGGCGGCGCGCCGTGCAGCGCTTCCTCCCGCATCCGGTGCATCAGGAAGATGCCGTAGTCCACGCCGAGGGCGACCAGGAACACGAAGCTGAGCAGCGCCAGCCCCGGATCGGTGCCGTGGAAGCCGAAGACCGGCCCGAAGACGAGCCCGCCGACGCCCAGCGCGGAACCCCACACCGCGATCACGGCGGCGGCCAGCAGCAGCGGCGCGACCAGGCTGCGCAGCAGCAGGATGAGGATCAGCACCACGGCCGCCAGCACGATCGGCACCACGATCGCGCGGTCCCGGCTGTTGGTGGACCGCAGATCGATCTGCTGAGCGCTGGGCCCGCCGACGTAGGAGCCGTGCAGCGCAGACCGCAACTGCCTGATGGTCGCGGTCTCGGCGGCGGACTGCGGCGGGCTGTCGGCGGTGACGAAGAACTCGCTCCAGCCGCCGCCGGTGCGTCCAGGCCGGACCTCCGCCACGCCGCCGGTGCCGCGGGCGGTCCGCTCGGCCGCGGCCGCCGCACCGGCCGGCGAGATCACCGTGATCGGCTGGCTCGCCTGGTCCGGATACGCCTTGGCGAGGAGTTGCGCCGCCACGATCGAGTCCGGCCGGGTGGCGAAGCTGTCCTGCTGCTTCACGCTGCCCGGCAGGTGCAGCACGCCCAACGCCAGCGCGCCGAGCAGCACCACGCCGGAGACCAGCACCGCCACCGGCCGGCGACCGACCAGCCCGCCGATCGCCGTGAAGCCGCCGCGCCGCTGCTGCGGCTCGGTGCCCGGCTCCGGCACCAGCGGCCAGAACAGCCGCCGTCCCAGCAGCACCAGCAGCGCGGGCAGCAGCGTCACCATCGCCGCCAGCGCGCTGAGCACGCCCACCGCGGCGGCCGGACCCATGCCGCGGCTGCTGTTGAGGTCCGCCGCCAGCAGGCACAGCATGCCCGCGGCCACGGTGCCGGCCGACGCCAGGACCGCCGGGGCGCACCGGCGCAGCGCGGTGCGCATCGCGTCGTACGGCCGGGCGGTGCGCCGCAGTTCCTCGCGGTAGCGGGCCACCAGCAGCAGCGCGTAGTCCGTGCCCACACCGAAGACGAGGATCGTCATCACCCCCGAACTCTGGCCGCTGACGGTGATCCCGAACGCCCGGTTGAGCAGGTACGTCACCGCCATCGACAGCACGTCCGCGGCGCCGGCCGCGAAGAGCGGCACCAGCCACAGCGCCGGGCTGCGGTAGATCAGGATCAGCAGCACCGCCACCACCAGCACGGTGGTGTAGAGCAGAGGACCGCCCAGCGAGCCGTAGACCTCCGCCGCGTCGGCGTCCAGCCCGCCCGGTCCGCCGACCTTCACCGTCAGCCCGTGCCCGCCCGTGGTGATGTCCCGCACCCCGTCGACGAACTTCCGCTTCGCATCGGAGTCCTGGCCGGGCTGGGTGCTGGAGACCGGGTACATCAGCGTGCTGCCGTCCTTCGACGGCACACCCGTCGGCGCCGCGTCACCGCCGAGCCGGTAGGTACGCGCCAGCCGGGCGGTCTGCCGGCCGGCCGTATCGCGGTCCGCCGCGGTGAGGCCGCCGTCACGGTGGTAGACGATCACCAGGTCGGTGGCCTCACCACCCGGCAACTCCTGCTGGATCTTGGCGACCTGGGTGGAGTCGGCACTCGCCGGCAGATAGTCCACCACGCTGTCGCGCTGCACGTCCCCGAGCCGGCCGGCCAGCGGCACTGCCACGGCCAGCACCCCGATCCACAGCGCCAGCACCAGCCACGGCAGCCGCCGCACCCCCCGGCGCCCCCCTCCCGGACCACCGGCCCCCGGCCCGGCGCCCGCCCCCAACTCTGCGGCCCTCATGGTGGGTTCCCCTCTCAACGGTCGTCACCCCGGGCACCCGGCGCCCGGACACCCGACCATCGTTTCCGGCCACGCCGCCGCGATCGTCCCGCCGAGGACCGACTTCCCCCCACCTCCCGAGCGGGTATCCCGCCCCCCACTACCCCCACAGGAGTACGCCCGCGGGCGCCCCCGCCCCGCACCCCCCGGCCCGCCGCCCCCGGGTCCCACCCCCCGCCACCTGCCTTCTTGCCTCCCGCCACCGTGTCAGCTTCGCCGAGCGCGGAGTCAGCTCCCACCACCCCCCCGAACCACCCACCCCCTCTGAACCCCACCCCGCCAGCGGAGCCCACCACCCCCCGAACCACGAACCCCAGCCCGGGAGCCCCAGCCCGTGGAGCCCCGGCCCGTGGAGCCCCCTGGCCCCTGGAGCCCTGGAGGGAGCAAGCGGGGGCGAAGGGGGCGGGGTTCGAGACGTTCGTATATTTGTGGCGCGAGGAGAGACAGTAATGATCGGAATCACCCGCAGGCGCCGTAAATATGCAGTCTCGAACCCCGCCACCGGAGCCCCAGCGACCCCCCGCCAACCAGCCCGCCCGCACCACCCGTTCCCCGCCTCCCGCCACCCCCTGACGGCGAGCGGCAACGCACCCGCGGCGGTGCGTACCCTCAGCCGTCCCACCGCCAGTCGGCCACCTCCGGCAGGTCGGTGCCGTGAGCCCGAATCCAGCTCCGGTGCCGCAGCCGGGTGTCCTCCATCAACTGCCGTACGGGTGCGGCCCGTACGGCAAGCCCCGGCACGCGGTCGATGACGTCCATGACCAGGCGGTAACGGTCGAGGTCGTTGCTGACGACCATGTCGAACGGCGTGGTGGTGGTGCCGATCTCCTTGTAGCCGCGCACATGAAGGTCGCGGTGGCCGGTACGGCGGTAGGCGAGCCGGTGGATCAGCCACGGGTAGCCGTGGTACGCGAAGATCACCGGCCGGTCGGCGGTGAACAGCGCGTCGTACTGCGGGTCGGACATACCGTGCGGGTGCTCCTTCTCCGGCAGCAGACGCGCGAGGTCCACGACGTTGACGACGCGCACCGCGAGCTGCGGCAGGTGGTGGCGGAGCAACTGGGCGGCGGCCAGCACCTCTTGGGTGGGCACGTCGCCGGCGCAGGCCAGCACGACATCCGGTTCGCGGGTGCCGTCCTCGGTGCCGGCCCACTCCCAGATGCCCGCGCCGCGGGCACAGTGCGCGCGGGCCTCGTCCATCGTCAGCCAGTCGAAGCAGGGTTGCTTGCCGGCGACGATGACGTTGACGTAGTCCCGTGATTTGAGGGCGTGTTCGGCGACCGACAGGAGGGTGTTGGCGTCCGGCGGGAGGTAGACGCGGACCACCTCGGGGGACTTGTTCAGGACGTGGTCGATGAAGCCGGGGTCCTGGTGCGAGAAGCCGTTGTGGTCCTGGCGCCAGACGTGCGAGGTGAGCAGGTAGTTGAGGGAGGCGATCGGGCGCCGCCACGGCAGCCTGCGGGTGGTGCGCAGCCACTTGATGTGCTGGTTGACCATGGAGTCGACGATGTGGACGAACGCCTCGTAACAGGAGAACAGGCCGTGCCTGCCGGTGAGCAGGTAGCCCTCCAGCCAGCCCTGGCAGGTGTGTTCGGAGAGGATCTCCAGCACCCGGCCGTGCCGGTCGAGGTGCTCGTCGGTGTCCACCAGCCGCTCCTGCCAGGACTTGCCCGAGGCGGCGTAGACCGCGTCGAGGCGGTTGGAGGCGGTCTCGTCGGGACCGACGATCCGGAAGTCGCGGCGCTGCGCGGTGTCGGCCATCACCTGCTCCAGCAACTGCCCCAGCACGCGGGTCGGTTCGTGCATGTCGGTGCCGGGCCGCTCGACCGCGACCGCGAACTCGTCCAGGTCGGGGACCGGCAGGTCGAGCAGCAGCAGCCCGCCGTTGGTGTGCGGGTTCGCGCCCAGCCGCCGGTCGCCGGACGGCACGCAGGCCAGCACCTGCTCGCGGGGGCGGCCGGCGTCGTCGAAGAGCTCGGTGGGGCGGTAGGACAGCAGCCACTCCTCCAGTTGCCGCAGGTGTTCGGGGTTGGTGCGGACTTCGGAGAGCGGGACCTGGTGGGCGCGCCAGGTGCCCTCGACCGGCAGGCCGTCGACCACCGCCGGGCCGGTCCAGCCCTTCGGGGTGCGCAGCACGATCATCGGCCAGCGCGGCCGGTCGACGCCGTCCGCCGCCGGGTCCCCACCCGTACGGGCCGCCTCCTGGAGCGCGGTGATCCGGTCCAGCGCGGTGTCCATCGCCGCGGCCATCGCACGGTGCACCGCGGCGGGTTCGTCGCCGATGACGTGGATCGGGTCGTGGCCGTAGCCGCGCAGCAGCGCGTCGAGTTCGTCCTCGGGGAGCCGGGCCAGGACGGTGGGGTTGGCGATCTTGTAGCCGTTCAGGTGCAGGATCGGCAGCACGGCGCCGTCGTGCCGGGGGTCGAGGAACTTGTTGCCGTGCCAGGAGGTGGCCAGCGGTCCCGTCTCGGCCTCGCCGTCGCCGATCACGCAGGTCACCAGCAGACCGGGGTTGTCGAACGCGGCACCGTAGGCGTGGGACAGGGCGTAGCCCAGCTCGCCGCCCTCGTGGATCGACCCCGGGGTCTCCGGTGCCACGTGGCTGGGCACCCCGCCGGGGAAGGAGAACTGGCGGAACAGCCGGCCCATTCCGGCGCCGTCCCGGCTGATGTCGGGGTAGGTGCGGCTGTAGCTGCCCTCCAGCCAGGAGTTCGCCAGCACCGCGGGACCGCCGTGGCCCGGGCCCCACACGCAGATCGCGTCCAGGTCGCGGGCCTTCACCACCCGGTTCAGGTGGGTGTGCACCAGGTTCAGGCCGGGGGAGGTGCCCCAGTGGCCCAGCAGCCTCGGCTTCACGTGCTCCGGGCGCAGCGGCTCCTTGAGCAGCGGGTTGCCGTCGAGCAGGTAGATCTGGCCCACGGCCAGATAGTTCGCCGCACGCCAGTGGGCGTCCAGCGCGGACAGTTCCTCGTCGTTCAGACCGGTGGGCATGGGGGTCCTTTGCGGCTCGGGTACGTCAGCAGTACCCGCTCACGGGCGGGCAGCCGACGACGGCGCGCCCATTCGGGGGGTGCCCCGCCCCGCGGCCCCCTGCCGCGACGGTTCCGGTCCGCTCCCGGCCCCGCGCCGGTGGCCGGAAGCGGACCGGAACCGTCATGGTCGGACAGGGCCTAGCGGAGCACGTGGTGGCGGCCGATGGGGAGGACCAGGGGGGTGCCCGAGACCTCGTCGGAGACGACCCTGCAGTCGATGCCGAAGATCTCGCGGACCGTCTCCGCGGTGACGACCTCGCGCGGCGCCCCCTCCGCGCAGATCTCGCCGTCCTTCATGGCGATGAGGTGGTCGCCGTAGCGGCAGGCGAGGTTGAGGTCGTGCAGGACGGTGACGACCGTGGCGCCGCGCTCGCGGTTGAGGTCGGTGACGAGGTCCAGGACCTCGACCTGGTGCGGCAGGTCGAGATACGTGGTGGGCTCGTCGAGCAGGAGCACGCCGGTGCGCTGGGCCAGCGCGACGGCGATCCAGACCCGCTGCCGCTGCCCCCCGGAGAGCTCGTCCACCGAGCGGTCCGCGAGATCGAGCGTGTCGGTCGCGGCCAGCGCCTCGGTGACCGCCTCGTCGTCGGCGGCGGTCCAGCGCCGGAACCACCCCTGGTGCGGGTAGCGGCCGCGCCCCACGAGGTCCACGACCCGGATACCGTCCGGCGCGATCGGCGTCTGCGGGAGTATTCCGAGCCGCTCGGCCACCTGCTTGGTCGGCAGGGAGTGGATGCTGCGGCCGTCGAGCAGCACCTCGCCCGCGCTCGGCGTGAGCAGCCGGGCCAGGCCCCGCAGCAGCGTGGACTTCCCGCAGGCGTTCGGGCCGACGATCATCGTGACCTGACCGGTGGGGATCTCGACGCTCACCCCGCGGACCACGGTCCGCTGCTCGTACCCCAGGTGCACCTCGCTGGCGGCGAGCGAACTCGGCGGGTCCGCGAGGGCGCGGCCAGGGACGTCCGGTGCGGTCGCGTCCGGTCCGGTCGCGTCCGGGGCGGTCGCGTCCGGTGCAGCCGCGTCCCGGTCGGCGCGGGCCCGGTCGCCGGTCGCGGCACGGGTCGTGGCGCCGGCGGTGGTGTCGGCGGTACCGCCGGCGGGGGCACCGGCCGCGCTGTCGGCCGTCGCTCCGGCCGCGGCGTCAGTGTCGGCGTCGGTATCGGCGTCGGTATCGGTGTTGCTCAAGGGTTCAGCCTCCCTGGCCGACACGGTTGGCGCGGGCGAGCAGCCACAGCAGGGCGGGCGCACCCAGCACCCCGGTGACCACGCCGACCGGGAACTCGGTCGGCCCCAGCAGGTGTTGCCCGGCGAAGTCGCAGCCGAGCATGAGGGCGGCGCCGGTCAGCGCGGACAGCACCAGCGCCGGACCGCGGCCGTGCAGCAGCCGGCGGGCGACCGGCCCGGACAGGAACGCGACGAACGCGACCGGCCCGGCGGCCGCCGTGGCCACGGCGGCCAGGCAGACCCCGGCGAGGATCAGCCCCAGCCGGCCGCGCTCCACCCGGACGCCCAGCCCCCGCGCGGCGTCGTCGCCGAGGCCGAGCGCGGGCAGCGTGCGGGCGGCGACGAACGCGGCCGGCAGCAGCACCACCAGCGGGTACAGCACCCCGCGCGCCCGCGGCCAGTCCGCGCCGTCGAGGCTGCCGGTCAGCCACAGCAGCGCCTGCTGCGCGGTGTAGACGTCGGCGCGGGTGAGCAGGAAGGAGACCACGCTGGACAGCGCCGCCGCGACCCCGATACCGACCAGCACCAGCCGGTAGCCGGTCACGCCCCGGCGCCACGCGAGCAGGTAGATCAGCAGCGCCGTCACCAGCGCCCCGGCCACCGCGGTCAGCGACACCGCCGTGCCCGACAGCGAGAACACCACGATCGAGATCACGGCCGCGGCACTCGCGCCCGCGGTGATCCCGATGACGTCGGGACTCGCCAGCGGATTGCGGATCAGCGACTGGAAGACCGCCCCGGACAGCCCGAAGGCCGCACCCGCCGCGACTCCCGTCATCGCGCGCGGCATCCGCACCTGCACCACGATGAACCGGGTCCCGGCGTTACCACCGCCGCCCAGCGTCCGCAGCACGTCCAGCACCGGGATACGGAAACTCCCCACCGACAGCGACGCGCAGAACAGGGCGAAGACCACCACCGCCATGGCGAGCGTGACCGCGCTCGCCCGCACCCGCGGCCGGCTGCGCGCGGCCCGTACGGCCCGCAGCGCCTCCGCGGAGACGCCCCGTCCGGGAGCCGAGCCCGCGCCGACCGCTCCGATGGCGGCCGTTCCCGTTCCCGTTCCCGTTCCCGTTCCTGGTCCCGTTCCCGTGGCCGCCGGGCGCGGCGAGGGGAGGCCGGTCCGGCTGCCGCCGGAGGCGTTCGCTGCCATCTACAGTCCCGCCAATCGGCTGCGGCGTACCAGGACGACGAGGACGGGCGCCCCGATCACGGCCGTGACGATGCCGACCTGGATCTCGCCCGGGCGGGCCGCGACGCGGCCGACCACGTCGGAGACGAGCAGGAGGGCGGGGGCGATCAGCATCGAGTACGGCAGTATCCAGCGGTGGTCGGGCCCGGTGAAGAAGCGCACGGTGTGCGGCACGGTGAGGCCCACGAAGGCGATCGGCCCGGCCAGGGCGGTGGCCGAGCCGCAGAGCAGGACCACCGACAGCGCGCAGAACAGCCTTGCGGCCGCCACGTTCTGGCCCAGGCCCCGCGCGGCGTCGTCGCCGAGGCCGAGGGTGTTGAGCAGGCGCCCGGAGCCGAGCGCGCACACCGCGCCCACCAGGACGAACGGCCCGGCCTGGTACGCGGTGGACAGCCCGCGTCCGGCCAGCGAGCCGACCTCCCAGAACCGGAACTGGTCGAACGTCGCGGTGTCGGTGAGCAGTACGGCGGTGGTCAGCGAGGACAGGCCCGCGCTGACCGCGGCGCCGGCGAGCGCGAGCTTGACCGGGGTGGCGCCCTCGCGGCCGAGCGACCCGACGGCGTAGACGAGCAGCGCGGCGGCCGCGGCACCGACGAAGCCGAACCACACGTAGCCGGTGAAGGAGGTCACCCCGAAGACGCTGATCGCGGTGACGACGGCGAGCGAGGCGCCGGAGTTGACGCCGAGCAGGCCGGGGTCGGCGAGCGGGTTGCGGGTCAGGCCCTGCATGAGGGTGCCGGACAGGCCGAGCGCGGCCCCGGCGAGCAGCCCGATCACGGTGCGCGGCAGGCGCAGCGAGGTGACGATGACCTGGTCGGCGTTGTTCGGGTCGTGGTGGAACACCGTGTCCCACACGGTGCCCGGCGGCACCGACTTGGCGCCGATGGCGAGGCTGGCCACGACCGCGAGCGTGAGTACGGCCGCGGCGACGAGCAGCCCCGCGGACAGGGCGGTGGCGCGCCGGCGCCCCGGGACCGAGGCCGGGGCGGGGGCGGGGGCGCGCCGGACGGTTCCGGCGGGCCTGGCAGACCCACCGGACCCACCGGACCCGGCGGCCGGGGCGGGCCCGACTCGGGCGCGCGAGACGTTCATGGGGCTCTCCTCGGCGGACTTCCCTCCCCGGGAAGTAAGGGGAGGCTAACCTAAATCTTCACGGCCGACCGCACCCGCCCTCCGCGTGCCGCCTCATGAGGCGGCGTCCATCCCGCGATGGACGGTCGTTCTGTGTCGCTGGACGGACACCGCGCGCGGGGTTCTCGTCGCCTCGCGGTCGCCGGCGCCGGGTGCGTCCGGCGGGGCCGGGTGGCCGAAAGGGCTTGTGCGGACGGCGCGTTGACCGCTCGCGGGGCGGCTGCGCGGCCCCGTCGATCCGCCGCGTCGCTGTCGGGCTGGCGCTATCGGGCGTCCGAGCGGAGATCTCGCCGCCGGAGATTCCACTTAGGGTAGCCAAAGTTAGGTCACCCTAAGTTCTGGCTTGGTCCGCTCGCCGGCCGTGCCTGTCGCCGTACCGGAGGTCCCGATGTCCCTGCCGCCCCGCCCGCTCGCCGAGCCGGCCGCCGCATCCGACGGCGAGCCCACCGGCCGCCTCGCCGGCCGTCCGACCCGGCGCGGGCTGCTGACCGCGGGAGCCGCCGGCGCCGCGCTGTTCGGGCTCGCCGCCTGCGGCTCCAACGGCGGCGGTTCGGGCTCGGAGGGCGGCTCCGGCAAGGCGTCGAAGGGAAGTTCGGGCACCCGTACCGTCGACACCGCCAAGGGGCCGGTGAAGGTGCCGGCCGCGCCCAAGCGCGTGGTGGCGATCAACGACTTCCCGATGGCCGCGATGTTCGACCTCGGGCTGGCCCCGGCGGGCGTCTTCAACGCGGGCGAGGAGTACGTCCCGCCGCGCGACCTCACCCGGTGGAAGGCGATACCCAAGGTCTCCGACGGCGTCGGCGGCGCCATCCAGGTGGAGAAGGTCGCCGCGCTCAAGCCCGATCTGATCATCGGCATCGATGCCCAGGCGAACCTCCCCTACGACCAGTTCACCGCGCTCGCCCCCACCGTGCTGCTCCCGTTCAGCAAGTCCAAGGCGCCCTGGCGCGACATGTCCGACCAGACCGCGACCGTCCTCGGCGTCCCCGACGCCCTGACCAAGCTCAAGCAGCGCTACACCGAGCGCGCCGCCGCCATCAAGAAGGCGCACGCCGCCGTGCTCGCCCGCACCCGATGGGACCTGCTCCAGGGCGGCTTCGACGAGGGCAACTGGTGGCTGTACGGGCACGGTTCGCCGATCGGCGGCATCCTCGCGGACGCGGGCGCCGTCTTCGCCACCGGCAGCACCCGGCTCGCCGAGCAGCAGTCCGTCTCCTACGAGCTGGTGACCGGCAAGCTCTCCGACGCCGACGCGATCTTCTACTACACGACCAACGACGGCAAGCCCGCCAACCTCGGCCCCAAGCTCTTCGCCCAGAAGTCGTTCCGGCAACTCGCCGCCACCAAGGCCGGCCACCTCTTCGGCAGCGTCTACTTCCTGCCCGGCGGCTACGAGGACGCGATCGCGGCCCTCGGCGACTTCGAGAAGGCGCTCGGCTCGCTGTGACGCCCGGCGCGGAGGCCCGGCGCGGAGGCTCAGCGCGCGGTGAAGTACGCGCCGGGGGTGCGGCCGGTCTCCTGGCGGAAGGCGGCGATGAAGGAACTGGGCGTGGTGTAGCCGACGTGGTGGGCGACCGCCGCCAACGGGCGGTCGGCCGCCATGTGTTCGAGCCCCGCCCGCAGCCGGGCCCGGGTCCGCCAGCGGCCGAAGGACATCCCGGTCTCGGCGCTGAACAGCCGGGCCAGGGTGCGGGCGCTGGCACCGACCTCCCGGCCCCACTCCTCCAGCGGGCGGTGGTCCGCCGGGCGGGCGAGCAGCGCCTCGGCGACCTTGCGGGCCCGCCCGTCCTTGGGCATCGGCAGCTCGATCGTGGTCACCGTGACCGGTCGCACCAGGTCGAAGAGCACGGCCTCCGCCCGGGCCCGCGGCTCCGCGCCGAGGTGGGGGGCGCCCAGGTGGGTGATCAACTCCCGCAGCAGCGGCGGCACCCCGACCACGGTCGGCTGCGTCCAGCGCACCGGGCAGCGGTCCGGCAGCAGGTAGACGCTGCGCATCCGCGCCGGGCGGGTGGCGCCCGTGGTGTGCGGGACCCCGGCGGGTATCCACAGCGCCAGGGTCGGCGGCAGCACCCACGAGTGGTCCGCGATGTCCACGGTCAGCACGCCCGCCGGGGACCACACCAGCTGGTGCGTGGTGTGCTCGTGCTCGCCGAAGCGCTGGCCGCGGGCCAGGTCGAAGTTGATCACCCGCAGCGCCTCGGCGGGCGGGGCCGCGGGGCGCTGGGCGGGCTGGCTGTTCGGCGACATGGTCATCGAACATAGCGCATGACGGCCACCGCCGACCCGGGGCCCGTGGAGCGGAGTGCGGAGGCGGAACGGGGGCACACGGTCGTCCAGGAGGCTGGTAACCATGGGACCGTTGCTCGTTGTGCTCTTGCTGGCACTGCTTCTGTTCGGATTCGGATTCGCCGTGCAGATCCTCTGGTGGGTCGCGGTGGTCGTGCTGGTGCTGTGGCTGCTCGGATTCCTGATCCGGCCGGGGTCCGGCTCCGGGAGGGGCCGCTGGTACCGGTGGTGAGACGCGCGCGGCCGACCGTCCGGCATACGACGGCCGCGCGTCGCGGTGGGCCGCTCCGATCGACCCGGAGCGGCCCACTGCCGTATCCGCGCCACCCCCGGGCCAAAGGGGTGCGAAGTGCCAGGCGGCGTACGGCAGGTTGCCTACGGCGTGCCGGCGCCGGGTACTCCTACGGCGCCTGATATACGGCATATCGCCTCAGGGGATCGGTGGATGTGCCGGGCCGCGCGCACGGCCGTCAGCCCGGGGAGGGGGTTACGTTCCGCCGGCGGGGGAGCCGTTCCACTCGGCGCGGTAGTCGGGGTGGGACACCCACTCCGCGGCCAGCGCGACGAGGATCTGCACGACGAGCAGCTCGCTGTCGCGGGCGTCGAGCCCGGGCGCGCCCTGCGCCAGGTGGCGTTCGCACCTGGCGACGATCGCCTGCTTGGCGGCGACCGCGCGGACCACCCGCGCCGGGTCGTGGTGGGCGGTGTGCGCGGCGAGCGGCGCCGCCATCTCGAACGCGGCGCCGCCGTCCACCACCAGGCGCGGCCCGTCGGCCGTCCACTGCCCGCCCGCGACGGCGCCGCCCCACGCGTACGTCAGGTCCTCCGTCATGCGGGCGCGCACGAAGGCCGTCAACTCCTCGATCACGCTGTTCCCTCCGGGTCGGTGCGCGATCCGGACACGCTACGCCCGCGGCGCGCCCCCCGGGCGCCCCGCGGCCGGCCCGGGCGTCGACTCCTTCACCGCGCGGGCCTGCTCCGCCGCCGGTCCGCCCGCGGGCACCCTGCCCGGCTCCAGCAGGGCAACCCCGGTCACGGGCGGCGGGCGGCGGCCGAACCGTCGGGCGCCCGCTCCTCGTGCGGCTCGGCCACGTCGAACGGGACGATGGTGGCCACGACGTCGGGCAGCCGGCCGACCGCGCGGGCGATGTGGTCGGCGGTGCGCCGGTGCAGCAGACGGCCGAGGATCGGGGAGTAGTTGCGCTCGGGGATCAGCAGGGTGACCTGGGCGCGCTGCTCGCGGATGCGGCGGTCGACCAGTTCGAGCACCGCGCGGCTGATCCGGCGGTCCGGGCACTCCACCATCTCCAGCCGCAGGTCGCCGACCTCGGTGCGGTTCCACTGCGCCGCCAGCCGCTTCGCCTCCTGGGCGTCGACCATGACGTGCACCGCCCGGATCTCGGTCGGCCGCAGCGCGCGGGCGTAGCGGATCGCCTTGAGCACGGCCAGGTCGACCCGGTCCACCAGGATGTACATCACCTGGCTGTCGGCGCGCGGCTGGGTGGCGTCGGCGGGCGCGGCAGCCAGCGCGGCGGCCTCCTCGCGGTAGCGCTTGTTCACCTTGATCAGCGCCCACACGCCGATCGGGAACACCAGCACCACCACCCACGCGCCCTCGGTGAACTTGGTCACCGCGAAGATCAGGGCGACCAGCAGCGACACCCCGCAGGCCAGGCCGTTGAGCGCGAGCTTCGCCCGCCACCTGCCGTCACGCGACCTCCAGTGGTGCCGGACCAGGCCGGCGCCGGCCATGGTGAAGCCGGAGAACACCCCGATCGCGTAGAGCCCGACGAGCGCGTTCAGGCTGCCCTTGGTGGCGATCAGCAGCGTCAGCGACACCACGGTCAGCACGATGATGCCGTTGGAGAAGGCCAGCCGGTGGCCGCGCCGGGTGAGCTGGCGGGGCAGGAAGGAGTCCTCGGCCACGAAACTGGCCAGGAACGGGAAGCCGTTGAAGGAGGTGTTCGCCCCCATGTAGAGGATCAGCGCGGTCGCGAGCTGCACGAAGACCAGGCCCGCGGTGCCGTACCAGTTGCCGCCGAAGGCCCAACTCGCCTCCTGCGAGACGACGGTCGGGGTCTGCGCGACGTACGGCGTGGCGTGCGTGATGTGCGCGAGCAGGGACACCCCGAGGACGCCGGTGCCCAGGATGCAGGACATCGCGACCATGGTGCGGCGGGCGTTGGGGCCCTGCGGGCTGCGGAAGACGCTGACGCCGTTGGAGATCGCCTCCAGGCCGGTCAGCGACGAGCCGCCGTTGGCGAACGCGCGCAGCAGGATCAGCAGCGACGCGCCGTAGAAGAAGCCGTGGGTGTCGGTGCCGAGGCCGACCATGCCCGGGGTGTGCACGTCGATGCGGGAGTGGTCGCCGAGCAGGAAGCGGGTGAAGCCGGTGATGATCAGCAGCGCCATCGCGCTGATGAACAGGTAGGCGGGCAGGGCGAAGGAGCGGCCCGCCTCACGGATGCCGCGCAGGTTGCCCCAGCACAGCAGGAGCACCACCCCGATGGTGATGAAGAGCTTGTTGTCGTCCAGGGCGGTCAGGCGGGCGTCGCCCCACAGCAGGTGGATCAGCGACACCAGCGCGTCGGTGCCGGCCGCCGCCTGGACCGCGACGGTGACGATGTAGTCGATCAGCAGCGCGACCGCGGCGACCTGGGCGATCCGCGGTCCGAAGTTCTCCCGGGCCACCACGTAGGAGCCACCGGCCCGGGTGTAGGCCATGACCACGTCGCGGTAGGAGAGCGTCAGCAGCAGCAGGACACACAGGATCGCCGCGGTCAGGGGTATGAGCGCGGTGAACGCCGCGACGCCGATCGCCGGGATCAGCACCACCAGCATCTGCTCGGAGCCGTACGCCATCGAGGAGATGCAGTCCGAGGCGAGCACGCCCAGCGCGATCGGGTTGGACAGCCGCTCGCCCTTCAGCTGCTCGGTGACCAGCGGCTTGCCCAGCAGGTGCTTCTTCACCCGGTACCCGTGGCTCTCGGGGAGCGCCGCGGTCGCGGGCCGGGTGGTGGACGACAGCATGGGCAGTCCGTTCGGGAATTCGAAAGGGTGGGCGGGCTTCCCTATCACTACTGCACGGAGTCGGGGCGAATCGGACATTCGGGGGTGCGGGCCGGGGATCTTAGCGCGTCCTTAACGCGTTTCGGTCTGGTGCCCCGCCGGCCGGGCGGGCCGCCGCGGAGGGCGCCGTGGCCGGCCGGGCGGGACGCGGCCGAGGGCGCCGCACTCCCGCTGGTCGCGCGCGATGCGCGGGCGCCGGGCGCCCTATGCTCGAAGGTGCCCGCGGAGCGCGAAGGCGGTGGATACGCGAGAGCGAGAGGGAGAGGTACCGGTGGCCACGTCGCACGGCGGCAGTCTGCGGATCTACCTCGGCGCCGCCCCGGGCGTGGGCAAGACCTACGCCATGCTCGGCGAGGCCCACCGTCGGCTGGCCCGCGGCACCGACGTGGTCGCGGCCTACGTCGAGGACCACGGCCGCCCCCGCACCCGCGAACTCCTCGCCGGCCTGGAGTCCGTCCCCCGGCGCCGCGTGGCGCACCGCGGCGCGGAGTTCACCGAGATGGACCTCGACGCGGTGCTGGCCCGCCGCCCCAAGGTCGCGCTCGTCGACGAGCTGGCCCACACCAACGTGCCCGGCAGCCGCCACGCCAAGCGCTGGCAGGACGTCGAGGAACTGCTGCGGGCGGGCATCGACGTGGTCTCCACCGTCAACATCCAGCACCTGGAGTCCCTGGGCGACGTCGTCGAGGGCATCACCGGGGTGCGGCAGCAGGAGACCGTGCCCGACGAGGTGGTCCGGCGCGCCGCGCAGATCGAGCTGGTCGACATGGACCCCGACGCGCTGCGCCGCCGCCTCGCGCACGGCAACGTCTACGCCCCCGACCGGGTCGACGCCGCCCTGTCGCACTACTTCCGGCCCGGCAACCTCACCGCGCTGCGCGAACTGGCGCTGCTGTGGACCGCGGACCGGGTCGACGAGTACCTGCTGCGCTACCGCGCCGAGCACGGCATCGCCCAGACCTGGCAGACCCGCGAGCGCATCGTGGTCGGCCTCACCGGCGGCCCCGAGGGCGCCACCTTGATCCGGCGGGCCGCCCGGATCGCGGCGAAGGGGTCCGGCAGCGAACTGCTCGCGGTGCACGTGGTGCGCTCCGACGGCCTGGTCGGCGCGTCCGCGGGCGACCTCGGCGGGCAGCGCCGGCTGGTCGAGGACCTCGGCGGCAGCTACCACTCCGTGGTCGGCGGCGACATCCCCGCCGCGATGCTCGACTTCGCGCGCGGCGTGGACGCCACCCAGATCGTGCTCGGCTCCAGCCGCCGCAAAGCCTGGCAGTACGTCCTCGGGCCCGGGGTCGGCGCCACCGTGGCCCGCGAGTCCGGCGACATCGACGTGCACATCGTCACCCACGAGCACGTCGCCGGCGGCCGGCCCCGGCTGCCCGGGCGGCTGCCGATCGGCCTGGGCCGGGCCCGCGCGGTCGGCGGCTGGCTGATCGGCCTCGGCGGGCCGCCGCTGCTCACCCTCGCGCTGCGCGCCGGCTCCGGCTCGCCCGGGCTCACCACGCCGCTGCTGCTCTTCCTCACGCTCACGGTCGCCGCCGCCCTGGTCGGCGGGGTCTTCCCGGCGATCGCCGCGGCCCTGCTCGGCTCGCTCCTGCTCAACTACTTCTTCGCGCCCCCCACCCACACCTTCACCATCTCCGACCCGCAGAACCTGCTCGCCCTGGTGATCTTCGTCGCCGTCGGGATCGCGGTCGCCTCCGTGGTGGACCTCGCCGCCCGCCGCGCCCAACAGGCCGCCCGCAGCCGCGCCGAGACCGAGATCCTCGGCTACCTCGCCGGTGCCGTCCTGCGCGGCGAGGACGGCACCGACAGCATCACCGCGCTGCTCGACCGGGTGCGCGAGACCTTCGCGATGGAGTCCGCGGCGCTGCTGGAGTACCACGACGCGGACGCTTCCGGCCCGGTGGACGCCTCCGGCGGGGGCGCCCCTGACGGACTCGCGGGCGCCACCGCGGCGGACGCGGACGGCGGCCCTGACGACGAGGGTGCGGCGCCCGCGGCCGGCAGCGGGGGCCGGGGCGGTCGGGCGGACGCGGGCCGGCGGATCGGTGCCTCGGGCGCCTCGGGTCCCCCCGGCAGCGCGGGAGGGGGCGGCCAGGCCGCACCGGCGCCCGGCGGGGCCGGCCGGGCGGGCGGCGCGGGGTGGCCGGGGCGGCAGGGCGGATGGCGTACCGCGGCCTCGGTCGGGCCGAATCCCGCGGTGGAACCCGAAGGGGCCGACGTGGAGGTGCCGGCCGGCGAGCGGCTGGTGCTGGCGCTGAACGGGCGGGTGCTGCCGGCCCAGGACCGCCGGGTGCTGGTCGCGTTCGCCGCGCAGACCGCCGCGCTGCTGGAGCGCAGGCGGCTGGCCGAGCAGGCCGCCCGGGCGCGCCGGCTCGCCGAGGGGAACCGTATCCGCACCGCGCTGCTCGCCGCGGTCTCGCACGACCTGCGCACCCCGCTCGCCGGCATCAAGGCGGCCGTCACCTCGCTGCGCTCCGACGAGGTGGACTGGAGCGCCGAGGACGAGGCGGAGTTGCTCGCCGGCATCGAGACCGGCGCCGACCGGCTCAACCACCTCATCGGCAACCTGCTCGACATGAGCCGGCTGCGCACCGGCGCGGTCAACGCGCTGCTGCGCGACGTCGCCCTGGAGGAGGTGGTGCCGGCCGCGCTCGCGGAAGTGCCGGCCGACGCCGTACGGCTGGAGGTGCCGGAGGCGCTGCCGCTGGTGCGCGCCGACACCGGACTGCTGGAGCGGGCCGTCGCCAACGTGGTGGAGAACGCCGTCAAGTACAGCCCGCCGGGCGCCCCGGTCGTGATCAGGGCCGACCCGCTGGCGCTGCCGGACGGCACCCGGGTCGAGGTGCGGGTGATCGACCGCGGTCCGGGCGTACCGGAGGAGGCGAAGGACCTGGTGTTCGAACCGTTCCAGCGCTACGGCGACGCGCCCCCGGCCGGTACGGGCGTCGGCCTCGGCCTGGCGGTGGCCCGCGGCTTCACCGAGGCGATGGGCGGCACCCTGACCGCCGAGGACACCCCCGGAGGCGGCCTGAGCATGGTCTTCACGCTGCCCACCGCGCCCGGCGCCACCCCCGACCCCGATCTGCGAGAGGCAGTGCCCGAACGATGACCCGGGTCCTGGTAGTGGACGACGAACCCCAGCTGGTGCGGGCGCTGGTGATCAACCTGCGGGCCCGCCACTACGAGGTGGACGCCGCGCCCGACGGCGCGGGCGCGCTGCGGCTGGCCGCCGCCCACAACCCCGACGTGGTGCTGCTCGACCTGAGCCTGCCCGACATGGACGGCGCCCAGGTGATCCGCGGGCTGCGCGGCTGGACCCGGGTGCCGATCATCGTGCTGTCGGCCCGGCACGCCTCCAAGGAGAAGGTCCAGGCGCTCGACGCGGGCGCCGACGACTACGTCACCAAGCCGTTCGGGATGGACGAGTTGCTGGCCCGGCTGCGTGCCGCGGTCCGCCGCGCGGAACCCGGCACCGGCGCGGGCGCCGACGACCAGGCCGTGGTCGTCACCGACGCCTTCACGGTGGACCTGGCCGCGAAGAAGGTGCACGGCAGCGGCGGCGCCGACGTACGGCTCACCCCCACCGAGTGGCACCTGCTCGAAGTCCTGGTCCGCAACCCCGGGCGGCTGGTCACGCAGACACAGCTGCTCCAGGAGGTGTGGGGCCCCTCCTACCGCTCGGAGACCAACTACCTCCGGGTCTACCTCGCGCAGTTGCGCCGCAAGCTCGAACCCGATCCGGCCCGGCCGCGCCACCTCATCACCGAACCGGGGATGGGGTACCGCTTCGAGCCGTAGCCCTTCCCGGGCCCGCGCCCGGGGCTTCCGCACCGGAGAGACCGGTCGCGGCCTGCCCCGTCGCGGTCCGCCTCGTCGCGGCCAGCGCCGCCAGCGTCCGCGCGAAGCGGGTGCCGGGCGCGAGCGCGGCCACCTCCCTCGCGTCCGCCGCGGTGTCCACGTCGCGCAGCACCGGCAGATCGCGGACGGCCAGCCCCGCCGCGAGCAGCCGGTCACGCTGGGCCCGCCCGGTCCACGGCTTCGACATCGGCACCCCGCGCAGCAGCGCCGGGTCGGGGTCGGCCAGGCCCAGCGCCCAGAACCCGCCGTCGGCCGCGGGCCCGAACCAGGCCGAGCACTCCCGCCAGGCGAACGGTTCCACCGCGGGCCGCAGCAGCTCCGGGGTGAGCTGAGGGGTGTCCATGCCCACCAGCACCGCCGGGCCCCGGCACATCCCGAACGCCGCCGCCAGCCGCTCGTCCAGCCCGCCCGCCACCTGCGGCCCCACCTCGAACCCCGGGGGCAGCCACGGCCCGGGCGCACCGTCCAGCACCAGCACCCGGCGCGTCGCGGGAGTGCGCAGCACCGCCGACAGCGTGTCCGTGAGCGCGGCCCGCGCCAGCAGCGCCGCCTCGTCATGAGAGTGATAGGGCGTCAGGCGGGTCTTGACCCGGCCCGGCACCGGTTCCTTGGCGATCACCAGCAGGGTCGTCATCGCGCACCGGTCCGCTCCGCCGCCGCACGAGCCGCCGCCGGGGCCTGACCGCGCAGCCCGGCGTGCGCGAACTCCCGTACCCCGTCAAGGAATTCGACCTGCGGGCGCCAGCCGATCTCGTCGCGCAGCCGCGCCGAGGACGCCGTGATGTGCCGGACGTCGCCGAGCCGGAACCGGCCGGTGACCACGGGGGCCGGGCCGCCGTGCGCGTCCGCCAGGGCGCGGGCCATCTCGCCGACGGTGTGCGGGGTGCCGCTGCCGGCGTTGTAGGCGCGGAAGGTGCCCGGCGGGCGGCCCGAAACCGCCTCCAGAGCAAGGACGTTGGCTGCCGCGACATCGCGGACGTGCACGAAGTCGCGCCGCTGGCCGCCGTCTTCGAACACCTGCGGCGCCTCGCCGCGGGCGAGGGACGAGCGGAAGAAGGACGCCACCCCGGCGTACGGGGTGTCGCGCGGCATGCCGGGACCGTAGACGTTGTGGTAACGCAGGGCGACCGCACGGCTGTCGGTGGCGCGCGCCCAGGACGCGGCCAGGTGTTCCTGGGCGAGCTTGGTCGTCGCGTAGACGTTGCGGGGGTCGGTCGGCCCGTCCTCGTCGACCAGCCCGGGGGCCAGCGGCGCGCCGCAGACCGGGCACGGCGGTTCGAAGCGGCCCGCCGCCAGCTCCCCGGCGGCGCGCGGGCCCGGCGCGACCCGGCCGTGCCGCGCGCAGTCGTAGCGGCCCTCGCCGTAGACGACCATCGAACCGGCGAGCACCAGGTCGCGCACCCCGGCCGCGGCCATCGCGGCGAGCAGGACCGCCGTGCCGACGTCGTTGCAGTCGGTGTACGCCGGCGCGTCCGCGAAGTCCTTGCCGAGGCCGACCATCGCCGCCTGGTGGCACACCGCGTCCACGCCTCGCAGCGCGCCCGCGACCGCCGCGCCGTCCCGTACGTCGGCGTGCAGCCACCGCGCGGCGGGCAACGGCGGCAGCGCGGGAGGCACCGGGTGGGCGGAGGGCAGCAGGGCGTCGAGGACGACCGGTTCGTGCCCGCGGGCGGTGAGGGCGGCGACGATGTGGGAGCCGATGAAGCCCGCGCCGCCGGTGACGAGTACGCGCATGGCGCCGACCCTAGGGTCCGTGCCCGGCTCGCGGGCGGCCGCGCGCGGGGGCGTCACAGGTCCGTAAGGACCCCGCTTCCGCTTCCGCGTCCTCATCCGGACGGGTCCGCGCGCGCCGGTCCTCGCCCGGGCCGCCGCGCCGCCCGCCACCGGCGCAGCGCGAACGCCGCCCCGGAGGCCGCGAAGAGCGCGGCGGTGATCAGCGCCCAGCGGCCGAGGAAGACGTCCGGGTCCAGCGCGGTCGCCGCCGCGTAGTGCGTCCTGGCCCCGCTGATCAGCGGCCAGTACACGAGCAGGAGCAGCAGGGACAGGAAGGCGGGCACCCGGACGTGGTCGATGACGGCGTTGCGCGGGCCGGAGCGCCGCGCGCCCAGCGCCTTGTGCAGCGCCCAGTCCGCGACCGCGTACGCCGGCAGCAGCACCAGGTCGTGCAGCAGTGCCGCGCCCACCACCCACTTCGCCACGTCGAACCAGTCCCGCTCCAGCAGCCGTTCCGCGGCGTACCCGCAGACCGCGAAGGAGGCGAGGAGGATCAGCAGGTGTGCGGGGGAGGCGCCGTACAGCGCCCGGAACCGCTCGATCGGACCGCGGCGCGGTGAAGCCGGCGTACGGCGGCGGGCAACCGGCTCACGACGGAGGGGAGTTGGCGTACGGCGGTGCGGCATGCGGCCGTTCATGCGCGGGCTCCGAAGGTCGTGGCGCCGAAGGTGAGTTGGCGTACCCACTTGGTGTTCATCACCCCGGGCGCGTTCGGCACGATGATCCGGGCCGGATAGCCGTGGTCGTGGGACAGCTCCGCGCCGTTGACCCGCAGCGCCAGCAGCGAGCGCGGGTCGCGGACCTGGTTGGCGCGCAGCGCGACCGCCCGGAAGGACCCGGACAGCTGCGCGGACTCCACGAACACCCCTGGCGGGTCGGTGGGGTGGCCGACCAGCGCCGCGAGGTCGGCCAGCCGCACCCCCTCCCAGTGCTGGTCCGACGTCGACCAGCCCTCGACGCAGGCGATCGGCAGCGCCGAGCCGTGCCGGGCCATCGCCCGCAGCTCGTCGAGGGTCAGCGAGACCCGCCGGCCGTTGCCGGCGCCGTGCACCACGAGCCGCCAGCCCTCGCCCACGTCCTGCGGGCGGATGTGCGCCAGCGCCGCGGTCTTGTTGATCGGGAAGCCGTTCGGGCCCGTGCCCGGGTCTCGGCCGTGCGGCGCCAGCAGCGCGGTCTCGCGCAGCGGCCCGCCGATGCTCTGGCCCGCGGTGACCACGAACAGCGCCACCGAGCCGAGCCCGACCAGGCCCAGCGCCCCGCGCCGCGACATCGTCGGCGCCGCCGGATGCGTGGAGACCAGGCCGGAGTCGTCGGCGGCCTCCGGCACCGTACGGGAGGCCGGCGTGCGCAGCTCGGCCCTGAAGTCCCGGCTGCGCAGGGCCCGTACGGTCCTCGGCAGCCGCAGCGCGACATGCGCGGCCACCGCGCCGAAGAAGACCCAGGCGCCGTAGAAGTGCAGCGGGTAGAACGAGCCGGGGAAGAGGTAGTCCAGCTGCACGTTCAGCACGCCGGTGACGAACTCGAAGATCCCGCCGCCCACCAGCAGGAGCAGCGACAGCCGGTCCAGCGCGTGCGCGGGCGAGCGGACCGGCGGCAGCGTGAAGAGCTTCGGCACCACCGACCACAGCTTCGCCAGCAGCACCGGCACCAGCACGATCCCGAGCGTGACGTGCACGCCCTGGTCGACCCGGTACAGCCAGTACGGATGCGTCGGCCACGAGAAGAGGTAGAAGCCCAGCAGGCCCTTGCCCGGGGTCTTGTCGTTGACCGGCGACAGGTTCGGGTTGTAGGCGGCGTACGACAGCAGGCCGGTGACGAACAGCACGGGGATGCCGACGAGCAGGACCACACCGAAGACGGAGGTGAGCCAGGGTCCGCGCAGGGGGCTGCGCCAAGGGCCCTGCGGGAGGAGGGAGTTGAGGCGGGCGAGGGGCGAGGTGGGGGTGGGGGTGGGGGTGGGCGTCGCGTCGTCGGCGGGGCGGGGGCCGGAGGCGGGTGCGTCGGCGGCGCGGGGCGGGGTGGGCCCGGGCGGCGGCTGCGGCGCGGCCGGCTGCTTCGGCGGCGGGTGCTCGGAGGATGACTGCGCTGGCGGCGGCTGCGCTGACGGAGGCTGCTCGGGCCGGTCCGGGGTGGGGTCGGAGGGGACTTCCATGGCCCGGACTGTAGGTCCGTGCGGTGCCGGAACCGGGGCTGCGACGTATGACGAAAGTCTGACGTCCTGGTGCGGGGCCGGGGCGCGACCGGTCACGCTGCCTAGGGTGAGGAGGGTGACCCTCACGCCCTCCGACACGCCCTCCAACCTGCACGAGCCCGGCGCCGAACCGCCGCGCGAACCCGGCGAACCCGCTGTTCCCGCCGTGCCTGCCGACCCCGCCGTCCCTGCCGGACCCGTCGCGGCGCCCGCGGCCGGGCGCCGCCGGGACCTCGCCGCCGCCGGCGCCGGACTCGTGCTCTTCGCGGTCGTCGCCGTCGTCGGCACCCGGATCGAGCACCGTACCGGCAAGCTGCACGCGCCCTGGCCGCCGCTGCTCGCCACCTGGGACCCGCACGTCGGCCCCGGCACCCCCGCCGCCGTCGCGGTCGCCGTCCTCGCGGTCGGCTACGGGCCCCGGCTCGCCGAGCGGCTGCCGTGGCGGGCGCTGCCGTGGGCCGCGTGGGCGGCCGCCATGGCCTGGACGTGGTCGCTCGCGCTCGTGGACGGGTGGCGGCGCGGTGTGGCGAACCGGCTCACCACCCGCAACGAGTACCTCGTCGAGGTGCCGCGCTTCCGCCACGCGGGCGCCACGCTGCGGGACTTCACCCACCACATCCTCATCGGCTCGCCCGGCAACTGGAACGCGCACGTCGCCGGGCACCCGGCCGCCGCGGTGATGACCTTCGTCGGTCTTGACCGGATCGGGCTGGGCGGCGGCGCCTGGGCGGGCGCGTTCGTCATCACCACGGGCGCGTCGGTGGCCGCCGCCGTCCTGGTCGCCCTGCGCGCGCTCGGCTCGGAGCGCGCCGCGCGGACCGCCGCGCCCTTCCTCGTCCTCACCCCCGGGGCGGTGTGGGTCGGCGCCTCCGCGGACGGCTACTTCGCCGCCGTCGCCGCCTGGGCGCTGGCGCTGTCGGCGCTCGCCGCCACCGCCGGATCGCGGTCCCGGCGGGCCGCCGCCGCGCTCGGCAGCGGGCTGCTGCTCGGGCTCGCGCTCTACCTCTCCTACGGGCTGACCCTGCTGGTCGTGCCGGTCGTCGCCCTGCTCTGGTCCACCCGCACCCTGCGGCCCCTCCCGCTGCTCCTGCTCGGCGCCCTCGTCGTGCCGGTCTGCTTCACCCTGGCCGGCTTCGACTGGTGGGACGCCTACCGCCTGCTCAAGATCCGCTACTACCAGGGGGCGGGCGGTGACCGGCCGTACTCCTACTGGCTCTTCGGCGACCTCGGCACCGTTCTCGCGGCCGCCGGCCTCGCCTCCTTCGCGGGCCTGCGCCGCGCGCTCGCCGCCGGTCCGGGCGCGCTGCGCGCCCCGCGCCGCCCCTCCGAGCCCGCACGGCCCTCTGGGCTCGCCAGGCTCGGTCGGGTCACCGGCTTCTCCCGGGCTTCCGGGTTCTCCGGGCCCTCCCGGCTCGACCCGGTCCTCCTCCTGCCCTGCGCCATGCTGCTCGCGCTCCTCGCCGCCGACCTCTCCGGCATGAGCAAGGCGGAGACCGAGCGGATCTGGCTGCCCTTCACCCTCTGGCTGCCCGCCACCGCGGCGCTCCTCCCCGCCCCCGACCGCCGTGCCTGGCTCGCTGCCCAGGCCGTCCTGGCCCTCCTGCTCAACCATCTCCTCCTCACCTACTGGTGAGGGCCAGGCGCCCTTCGGCCAGGCACCCTTCGGTCCGCCGTCCTCCGGTCAGGCGCCGTCCCTCGGTCCGCCGTCCTGATCATCCGCCTCGCGCGACAGCTCGCGTGCCGCTCGGAGGACCTTCGCCAGGCCGCTGAGGAGGGCTTCGCGTTCGGCCTCGGTGAGGCCGGCGGTGACTTTCTCCTCGATCAACCGCCTTTCCGCTTCCACCGGTTCACGCAGCGCGCGCCCGGCGTCGGTGAGCCAGAGGCGGACGAGGCGGTTGTCGCGGTCGTCACGGCGACGGGTGAGCAGCCCGGCGGCGGTCATCCGGTCGGCCATCTTGACGACGGTGGGTGTCGTGACGTTGAGCGCGGCGGCGACCTCGCCGGGCGTACGGCCGTCCCGCTCCCACAACGCGGCGAGCAGGTGGTTCTGGCCGACGTGCAGCCCATGGCGCCGCATGGCCGCGTCGGCCAGGGCCCGGAGCGCCTTCGACGTACGGCCGTGCAGGTCCAGGAACTCCGACATCGCGGCCCTTCGGTGGGGTGCGGGAGCCAACGCCCGCCGCACGCAGATCAGTTGACGGCTAATCATTCACCGGCTAACGTCTTTCTGAATTCGCTAGACGGCAAACGACTTTGAGGAGCCATGATGATACTGGTCACCGGTGCCACCGGGAACATCGGCCGGGCGCTCGTCCGTGAACTCGACGCGAGGGAAGCGGAACTACGCATCCTTGTCCGCGACCCCGCGCGCGCCGCCGGACTGCCCGAGCGCGCCGGGCGCGCGGTCGGCGACCTGGGCGAACCCGCCACGCTGGCCCCCGCGTTCGCCGGCGTCGACCGGCTCTTCCTGCTCACCCAGGGCATCGGCACCGACTACACCGCCGCGGCCCTCGCCGCCGCTGAGGCCGCCGGGGTGCACCACATCGTGCACCTGTCCTCTTTCCACGTCGGCTTCGACCCGATGCCCGCGATGGGGCGCTGGCACCACGAGCGCGAGCTGCTCGTCCGCGCCTGCGGCATCCCCGCCACCTTCCTGCGCCCCGGCGGCTTCATGACCAACGCGCTCGACTGGCTCCCCACCCTCCGTGCGGGCAACTACGTCCTGGACCCGATCGGCCCGGGCCGCCACGCGCCGATCGACCCCGCGGACATCGCCGAGGTCGCCGCCCTCGCCCTGACCGAAGCCGGCCACCAGGGCCGGGAGTACGCCCTCACCGGCGACGAGACCTTCACCGTCGCCGAGCAGGTCCAGGTCATCTCCCGTACGGTCGGCCGCGCCATCGAGGTCCGCGCCGCCGCCACCCCGGCCGAGGCCGTACGGTCCCGCTTCCCGCACGGGGCGCCCCCGGCGCTGGCCGACGCCGTCACCGAGAGCCTCGCCCTCATGCGGGCCGACACCGTCGGGTTCCGTACGGACACCGTCCAGCGACTGCTCGGACGCCGCCCCCGCACCTTCGCCGACTGGTGCGCACGTCACGCCGACGCGTTCCGCACCGCCCCCGCCCCGGCCTGACCCGGACCCCGGTCCAGGCCGCAACGGCGGGTCCGGGCAGGCGATTCGTGCGGGGGTGGGGCAGCCGATAAGGTGCCAGGTCACGGCCGGGCAGCCGGGCCCGCGCCGACGGGTCAGGAGGAACGCGTGGCACAGATCATCGCCGAGGTCTCAAGGACGTTCAACGAGTTCCTGCTGCTGCCGAACCGGACCCGGACCGACTGCTCGCCCGCGACGGTCGACCTGTCCACGCCGCTGGTGCGGCATCGCGTGGGGGAGCGGTCGGCGATCGAACTGGGGTCCCCGTTCACGTCCGCGATCATGCAGGCGGTCAGCACCCCGGAGCTCGCGATCGCGCTCGCCCGCAACGGCGGGCTGAGCTTCCTGCACCACAACCAGTCGGTCCAGGACCAGGCCGCGGCGGTCCGTCAGGTGAAGAACTTCAAGGCCGGGTTCGTCACCAGCGACACCAACGTCCGCCCGGACGACAGCCTGAGCCACCTGGTCGCCATCATGCACCGCACCGGGCACAGCACCGCCGCGGTCACCGACGACGGCACCGCCACCGGCCGGCTGCTCGGGCTGGTGACCTCCCGCGACTTCCACCCGCAGCGGCACGACCTCGACGGGCCGGTGAGCGGTCGGATGACCGCCATCGCCGAACTGCCGCACGCCGCCGCCGACATCACGCTCTCCGAGGCCAACGCCCGGCTGTGGGACCAGCGGCTGGACTGCCTGCCGGTGCTGGACGACGAGGGCCGGCTGCAACACCTGGTGTTCCGGTCGGACTACGCCGACAACAAGCGCTTCCCGCACCAGGCCGTGGACTCCGCCAAGCGGCTGCGGGTGGGCGCGGGCATCAACACCCACGACTACCAGGAGCGCGTCCCCGCGCTGCTCGAAGCGGGCGCCGACGCGCTGTGCTTCGACTCCTCCGACGGCTTCAGCGACTGGCAGGCGCAGGCCCTGACCTGGGTGAAGAAGCACTACCCGGAGATCCCGACCGGCGGCGGCAACGTGGTCGACGGCGAAGCCTTCACCTTCCTCGCCGAGGCCGGCGCGGACTTCGTCAAGGTCGGTGTGGGCGGCGGCTCGATCTGCATCACCCGCGACCAGAAGGGCATCGGACGCGGCCAGGCCAGCGCGGTGCTGGACGTCGCCGCGGCCCGCGACTCCTTCCGCGACCGCACCGGCGCGTACGTGCCGATCTGCTCCGACGGCGGACTCGTGCACGACTACCACGTGGCCCTGGCGCTGGCGATGGGCGCGGACTTCGTCATGATGGGACGCTACTTCGCCCGCTTCGACCAGGCCGCCGGCGCGAAACTCCCCACCCGTGACGGCTTCGTGAAGGAGTACTGGGGCGAGGGCTCGAACCGGGCCCGCAACTGGCAGCGCTACGGCCAGGGCGGCGAGGGGCTGATCTTCGAGGAAGGCGTCGACGGCTACGTCCCCTACGCCGGCGACCTCGACGAAGGGCTCGCCCTGACCATCGCCAAACTCAAGACGACCATGGTCTCCTGCGGCTCCGCCACGCTGCCGGAGTTCCAGTCCACGGCCCGGCTCACCCTGGTCTCCGACCAGAGCTTCCAGGAGAGCCACGCCAGCGTCACCCTGCGGGACACCCCGGCGACCATCGCCTGAGCGGCCGCGAGGAGCCCCGGACCGCGGGGCGTTCGGGCATTCGGCGCGCGTCAGGTGCTCGCGGGTCGGCTGAACGCCCGCCGGGTGTACGGGAGAAGGGCACACAGGGCGGGCGGAGGGGCCGGGCGCCAGACGAGGGAGAGATGGGTGGGGGCGGCGGCGCCGTCGAGGGGGTGGGCGACCAGCCGGTCGCGATAGCGCTCGGCCATGGACGCGCTGAGCACCCCCACCCCGAGCCCGCGCGCGGCGAGGTCCGCGATCGCGTCGGCCGCGCTCGCCTGGAAGGCGATCACCGGATGCAGCCCGCCCGCCGCGCACGCCCGGTCGAAGACGGTCCGCAGCCCGGTCCCGGGCGGCATGCAGATGATCGGGTACGCGGTGACGTCGCGCAGCGCGAGCCGCCGCCGCCCGGCCAGCGGGTGGTCGGGCGGTACGGCGGCGACCAGCCGCTCGCTGATGAGGGTGAGCGCCTCCAACCCGTCGGGCGCGGCGCTCGCCGTCCCCACCAGCGCGAGGTCGAGCGCGCCGGACCGCACCTGCTCGACCAGCCGCTCGGAGTTCTCCTCCAGCAGCGCGATCTCGACGCCCGGGTGCGCGCGATGGAAACCGGCGAGCGCGTCGAACAGCGGGGTGAGGGTGCAGCCGATGACCATCCCCACCGCGAGCCGCCCGCGGATCACCTCCGTGACCTCGCCGACGGCCTGCGTCACGGCGCCGACGGCCGCGAGGGCGGCCCGCGCGTGTGCGAGCGCGGCCTTGCCCGCGACCGTGAGCGTCACGGCGCGCGCCGAACGGTCGAACAGCTCCGCGCCCAACTCCTGCTCCAGGCGGCGGACCTGCGCGCTCACCCCGGACTGGCTGATGTGGACACGCTCGGCGGCCCGCGTGAAGTTCTGCTCCTCCGCGACCGCGACGAAGTACTCCAGCTGCCTCAGGTCCATGACTGCTGATTCTAGCTCGCATCACCACCATGTGTTGGACTTCTGGCCGTGGCCGGACCACGCTGGGAGGTGGACACGGAAGCGGAACCACCACGCAGCAGCCGTACGAGAGGAGAACGCCATGCCCCAGTACGCCAAGGCGATGCGCCCCGAGGACATCACCCGCCTGTTCGTCGAACGGTCCAACGCCGGTGACGCGGACGGGGTCGCCGCCCTCTACGCGCAGGACGCGGTGCTGGCGTATCCGCCCGGCGGGCAGACCGTCGGACGCGAGGCGATCAGGGCGCTCTGGGCGAAGGTGCTGGCGAACCGGCCGCACTTCGCGCCCGAGGAGCCGCTGCCGACGCTCGTCAACGGGGATGTCGCGCTCACCTCCACGGCTCCCCGGGACGGGGCCGGCGCCCGCGCCCAGGTGGTCCGGCGCCAGCCTGACGGCAGCTGGCTCCGTATCCTCGACCAGCCCGAGTTCGTCACCCCGGAGGGCTGACGGGGACGGGCGGCGGGCGGTCGGGATCGGCCACTCGACCGGCGGCCTGGTGGTGACCGCGCTCGTCGACGAACGGCCCGGCCTGGTGGGCGCGTTGGCGCTGATCGACACCGGCCACGGCACGACGCCTTCATCCCGGACGGGCTCGCGGGGCGGCTGGTGCTCGCTCCGGTCCTCGGGCCGCTCCTGTGGCGGGCCCGCACCGACGGTCTGATCCGCCGCGCGCTGAGCACGGGCTTCAGCCGCCCCGGCTACGCGATCCCGCTGCAGATCGTGGACGACGCGCGGGCCATGACCCTGCACGGGACGGTCGCGACCGGGCGGGGCTCCGAGGAGTTCCTGCGGCGGCGCGCGGTCCCGGCGAGACCGGCGGCCCTGGCGAAGCCGCTGCTGGTGCTCTTCGGCGAGCAGGACCACCGCTGGCGGCCGTCTTCCGCCGCCGACTGCACGGCGGTTCCGGGCGCGCGGGTCGAACTGCTGCCCGGCCTCGGCCACTCACCGATGCTGGAGGACCCGCAGCGGACCCTCGCCCACCTGCTGCCCTTCCTCGCCGCCCACGCTCCGAGCCCGAACTAGCCTTTCCCGCCGGGGGCGTTGCGGGCCGGCGGGTGGTCGGGCCAGGTGACCGCGTACGCCGGGTCGCGGCCCGTGCCGGCGCGGACCCAGCGGAGCAGTTCACGGACGATGCCCGCGTTGCCCATCGCCCATCCGGTCAGCGGTTCGAGCGCGCTCGGAGTGGCCCGGTGCTCGACGTTCGACCAGCGGGCGCCGCCCGCGTCCACGGTCGCCCGGGAGACCAGGTCCGCGACGAGCACGTCCGCGAACGCGAGCCCCGTGCCTTCCTCGACGTGCCGGTCGCAGGCGAGCGCCAGCACCCCCGCCGTCCCGCAGCAGCGGCCGCTGTTGTCCCAGAAGCCGGGCCGTGACCGCTCGGGCAGGCCGGAGCGGGTGACGGTGGACCAGCACCGGTCGGCGAGCGCCGACCACGCCGGGTCGCCGAGGACCTCCCGCAGCAGGCGGAAGACCTGCGCGTCGCCGGCCGGGCCCTGGCACCAGCCGTAGCTGTACCGCTCGATACGGTCCGGCTGGTCCTGCGGGTCGGAGTGCGGGACCAGGAAGCCCTCCGGGCCGGCCTCGTTGCGGGCCACGACGTCCGAGGCGCCGGCTGCCGCGAGTTCGACCAGGTCGGGGCGGCTCGCGGCCCGGCCGACGGAGGCCAGGGCGTGGACGACGCCCAGCGTGCCGTGCGAGAGGTGGTGCTGCCGGGCGGCCCTTCCGACCCGCGTCTCCCAGTGGACGCCGGCCGGGGTCGGTTCCGCCGTGCGCAGGTAGGGCGTCACCGCGAGCACGGCCAGTTCGACGTCACCCGTCGCCAGCGCGCCGAGGGCGATTCCGGCGTTGCCGCCGAGCAGGTCGAACTGCGGTCCCCAGCGCGTCCCGTCGAACCGGGCGCGCACCCGGTCCAGGGCGCGGTCGGCGGCGGCGCCCGCGGCCGTGTCGCCCAGCACGTCGTGGACGGCGCGCAGCGCGACGGCCATCCCGGTCAGGCCGAAGTACAGCGAGCTGAGCTCCCACTCCCCGACCGCGGCGGCGATGCTGCGGGCACCGCGCACGGCGGCGTCGCCGTAACGGTCGTCGAGAAAGTGCCCGCGCGCCTCCAGGAGGGCCAGCACGATGCCCGAAGTGCCGCTGTACAGGGTGGGGTTGAGCTCGTCGTCACTCGGCCTGGTGGTCCAGGCCAGACCCCCGCCGGTGCCTCCGCCCGGGTCCGTACCCTGACCGCCGCCCGGGTCCCCGTCCGCGGTACTTCGCGAGCACCCCAGGAGCCAGTCGAGCGCCCCGGTCGCCAGCGCCTCGGCGTCATCCGGTCGAGTCGTCGCCACGGCACCCACCGTACCGGCGGGTACGCTCCGCATCGACAGGTTGACGTGTCGACCGAGGAGGAGCCCCATGCCGCTCATGCCCGACGGGTGGGAGGAGGGGCTGCTGCCCCGCCTCACCGAGCTGTACAAGGACCTGCACGCGCACCCGGAACTGTCCTTCCAGGAACGGCGGACCGCGGCAAAGGCGGCGGAGCTGCTCGCGGCCGCGGGGTACGACGTGACGACGGGTGTCGGGGGCACCGGGGTGGTCGGGGTGCTGGCCAACGGCCCGGGGCCGACGGTGATGCTGCGCGCCGACATGGACGCGCTGCCGGTGCGGGAGGAGACCGGCCTGCCGTACGCGAGCACGGTACGGGCGCGGGCCGAGGACGGCGAGCAGGTGCCGGTGATGCACGCGTGCGGCCACGACATGCACACCGCGTGCCTGGCGGGCGCGGCGACGGTGCTGGCCGGGGCGAGGGCGGAGTGGTCCGGCACGCTGCTGGTGGTGTTCCAGCCCGCCGAGGAGCGGATGCGCGGCGCGCAGGCGATGGTCGAGGACGGCCTGTTCGAGCGGTTCCCGCGCCCCGACATCGTGCTCGGCCAGCACGTCGGCCCGCTGCCGGCCGGGTGGATCGGCTACCGCGAGGGCACGGTGATGGCCGGCGCCGACACCGCCGTCATCCGGCTGTTCGGCCGGGGCGGCCACGGCGCCCGGCCCGAGAGCACCGTGGACCCGGTGGTGATGGCCGCCGCGACCGTGCTGCGGCTGCAGGGGATCGTCGCCCGCGAGGTGCCGCCGCAGGAGTCCGCGGTGGTCACGGTGGGCCGGCTCCAGGCGGGCAGCAAGGAGAACGTCATCCCCGACACCGCGGAACTGGGCATCAGCCTGCGGTCGTACAACGACGAGATCAGGCGGCTGCTGCGGACGGCGGTGGAGCGGGTCGCGCGCGGGGAGTCGCTGGCCGGCGGCGCCACCCGGGACCCCGAGATCACCTGGGACACCCCGGCGCCGGTGCTGGTCAGCGACCCGGAGGCGACCCGCGCGGTGGTGGCCGACCTCGCCGGGCACTTCGGCGCCGACCGGATGCTGCCGATGCCGCTGGTCACCGCGAGCGAGGACGTCGGCCGGTTCGGTACGGCCGCGCAGGTGCCGACGGTCTTCTGGTTCTGGGGCGGCCTGGAGACCCAGAGGGTGCTGGACGCGCTGGCCGACGGCACCTTCGACCAGCTGCCCGGCAATCACTCCCCGCGCTTCGCGCCGCTGATCGACCCCACCCTCGGCGCGGGCGTCGAGGCGCTGACCGTGGCCGCCCTCGGCCGCTTCGCCGCCGCGAAGCCCTGACCGGGACGGGCAGTTGCCGGGGATCGGGCATCGCGGCCGTGGTGTCCGGCCCGGCCGATAGGCTGCGCGGGTGAACTCCGGACAAGCCACCTTCAGCAGTGCGGTCGCCGACTTCGAGGCAGCCGTGCGGGCCCGCGACTCCCAGGCGTCGGGAGACGCGTTCGGGCTGCTCCAGCAGACCTTCCACGACGCCGACGACGCCGAACTGGCCGCCGTGGCACCCCGGTTGGCGACGCTTCTGCCCGAAGTGCCGCCGGGGCCGCGGTCGGTGGTCGCGGTCGTGATCGGCGCGGCCGTGGAGCGCGGCGCCGACCCGCTCGCCTGCGCGCCGACCGTGCTGGCCGGGGTCGGCGAAGCCCTCGCCGGCGCCGAGGAGTTCACCACCCGGTGGGCGGCCACCGGCGGCGGCGACCTGCCCGACCCGGAGCACTCCGACCCCGAGGACGCCGTCTTCGACCGGGTCGGCCAGCCCGCCACCGAGGCGTGGTGGACGCTGCCGCAGTGGGAGATGGCCGCGGTCGCGGTCCTCAACCACAAGCCGGTCCGGCTCGCCCTGCCCGACCGCGCCGCGCTGATCGACGCCGCCGAGCGGGTCGGCGACGCCACCGGCGGCGGCCTGAAGTACCTGCGGTACATGCTCGCCGTCCTGGACGACGAACCGCTGGTGGTGCTGCACCGCGAGAGCGGCACCGGCTACCGGGTCCGGATCAGCGGCCTCGGCGACAACTTCCAGCTGCACACGCTGCTGGCCGGCGAACTCGTCGGCGGCGGCCACGTCCCCGGCACCGCGCCGAGCAACCTGGCCGTGGCCGTCTGCCGCGCCGGGACCGGCGACACCGACACCACCGGCTCGTTCAACCTGGTGGCCCCTGACGGCACCTGGATCTGGAACGAGGGCATCCCCGCCGACATCCCCGTCGTCGACGGCGTGCGCCTCCTCGTCCTCGACCCCCCGCCGTACGAACGCGCCTGGCCGGCCGGCCGCCTCTTCTCCAACATGCCGGGCGACCTCGTCCTCGAAGCCGCCCTTCCCGCCTCGGAAGCGGCCGAGTGGCTCGCCAGGACCGCCCCGGCCAAGGACGTGTGACCGCGCGTTCCGGGGCGCTTTGCGCCTGTCGGGCGAATCGGCCGCCGGCGCGGCGTCGGGGGCCCCGCGGGGCCGCCATACTGGGGGCCAGGCAGGGTCCGGTACGGTTCTCCGCCCGGCGACGGCGTGGAGGACCGCCGCCGCACGGGTGGCGCGGGGCGGAACGGAAAAAGGGGACTGGGACAGGAGTGAGGCCGGTGCAGCGCATCAACTTCGACGATCCGGACGTCGGCAAGGACGAGGATCTGCGCGTCGTGTATCGGAACGAGCTGTACACCGGAGAGGTGGAGGAGTTCGCCGGCGAGGCCCGGGTCGCGCTCAGCACGTACCGCGAGGGGGTGCCCGACGGCCCGACCGTCGAGTGGTACCCGGACGGCACCCTCCGCTCGAAGGGCTCGCTGCGGATGGGCCAGGTGGTCGGCGAGTTCAAGGACTGGCACCCCAACGGCGTGCTCGCCGTCAGCCGGGTCTTCGACGAGCGCACCACCCTCCTCGAACACTACGAGTGGGACCGTGACGGCCTGCCCACCATGACCTGGCGCATCGCCGACCAGGCGACGGAGCACTCCGCCTGGTAGCGGCCCCGGGAACGCACGAGCGGTGCCGGTCGGGTTCGACCGGCACCGCTGCTGTGTGCGCGAGGCGGCTGCCTACTGGACGGTGACCGCCACGTCCGCGTCCTTCGCGGGGGTGCCCGTCGGGTCCTTGGCGCTCGCCGTGAGGGTGTGCGGGCCGGCGGTGAGGGCCTGGGCCTGGGACGGGGTGCAGGTCCAGGTGCCGTCGTCGGCCGCTGTGGCGGCGCAGACGGGCGTGGAGTCCTCGGCGGTGACGGTGACCTGGGCGTCGGGCTCGCTGGTGCCGGCCAGCGCCGGGGTGGCGCTGACGGTCGCGCCCGGCGCGGGGGAGGTGAGGGTGACCGGCGGGGCGAAGGCGGCGGTGTCGGGCACCCCGTCGCCGGTGATCTTCACCGCGACGCTGTGCACGGTGACCTGCCCGCCGCCGTTGCGCAGCCGGAAGTCGGCGGCGGAGTGCTGCTGCCCGCCGAAGTAGGCGTCCGCCACGGTCACCGTCGCGGTCTTCCAGGTGTTGCTGCCGGTGAGGGCGATGGCGGGCGCGGACTTGTAGGGGTTGGCGGTGCCGTCGTCGTACTGCACGTTGAACGAGCCGGCGCCCTGGTCGTAGTAGGAGACGGTGAACTCGGCGGTGTAGAAGCCGGCGTGGGCGACGGTGTCGTCGATGTCGAAGTAGATGTTGGAGTCGGTGCTGGTGCGCGCGGACAGCCCGTCGACGACCGCGGCGGTGGTCGGGCCGTCGAAGCCGCCGGAGGGGGTCTCGTCCTCGCTCATCCCGTAGGCGTGGTTGGTGGCGCCGACCACCGCGCCGACCACGGCGGTGCCGGGCGGCAGGTCGGAGGCGTCGAAGCCGACCGCGGCCGAGGCGTCGCCGGTCAGCCCGGTCGGGTCGGTGACCGTCGCGGTGGCGGTCTGCCGCCCGGCGGTGAGCCCGCCGTCGGGGGCGCAGCTCCACGCGCCGCCCGCGTCGGCGGTGCCGGTGCACAGCGTGCGGTCGCCCTCGTGCACCGTCACGGTGCCGTTCGGGACGGCCGTGCCTGCGAGCGCGGCGTCGAGCTTCACGGTGCCGCCGTCGCGCGGGGTGGTGATCGCGGGCGCCGGCGGGAAGGCGCGCCGGTCCGGCACCCACGCGCCGGTGACGGCAACGGCCGCGCTGTGCACGGTGATCGGGGTGGCCGAGTGCAGCCGCAGGTCGGCGCCGGCGCTTTGCAGCCCGCCGAAGTAGGCGCCGGAGAGCGTGAATTCGGCCGTCTTCCAGGTCTTGGTGTCGTGCAGCGCCACGGTGGTGGCCGCCTGCTGGTAGGGGTGGCGGGGGCCGGCGTCGTACTGGAGCGCGAGCGTGCCGGTGCCGGCGTCGTAGTAGGAGACCGTCACCTTCGCGTCGTACGTCGCGGTGGCGGCGGTGTCGTCGGCGATGCCGAAGTAGAGGTCGCTGCCGGTGGAGTTGGTGCCGGTGCCGGTGGTGCGCGCGGTCAGGCCGGCGACGGTGCCGGCGGTGGTGGTGGCGCCGGCCGAGCCGGTGTCGTCGAGCTGGGTCAGCCCGAAGGAGGCGTTGCTGTCGCCGAGCACGGTGCCGACGGTGGACGTGCCGGAGGTGGTGGCGTGGTCGAGGCCGATCTGCACGCCGCCGAGGTGGCGTGCCGCGGTCGGGGCGCTGCCGGTGACCGGACGGTACGGCAGGGCCGTGGTGGGCGCGGCGACCTGCTGGACGAGGTACGAACCGCCCTTGTGGACCGGCACGTCGAGCAAAGCGGCGGTGCCGGCCTTGACCACGGTGCGGCCGGTGCGGCCGTCCACGACCTCGACCCGCTGACCGGGCCAGGGGTTCTTCACCTTCAGGGTGCCGGTGCTGCCCGCCTCGATCGCGGCGGTGACCAGCTTGCCGTCCTGCACCTGCACGTCGGCCTTGTTCTGGTGCTGGAGGTAGACGCTGCCGCTGCCGTCCCAGTCGCTCGGCCAGGCCGGTGCGAAGCGGACGATGCCGTCGTAGTCCTGCGCGAGCGCTTCGTCGACCGCGGTCGCGACGCCCGACTCCTGCTCGATGTAGGGCTGGTAGCCGACGCTGTTGCCGAGGTCGGCGAAGCCGTTCGGGTAGACCTGGTGTCCCTCGGTGATGGAGACGAGGTCGGCGTGCACCTCGGCGGGGTCCTGGAGCCGGGCCGCGTCGATCGCGTCCATCGACCAGTCGTTGCCGCCCTTGTTGGGCCGGTGGTCGTACGAACGCTGCTCCAGCGCGAAGAGGTCGGTGTCCTGGTCGCTGACCGTGTTCCACGGCCACAGCGGCTCAAGCTCGATGTTCTCGCCGTTGCGGCGCTGGGCGGCGGGCTCGTAGGAGATCGCGATCATGTCGGTCCCGGTGGCGTCCGCGGCCTGCGTCTGCGCCTGCGAGTAGTCCGGGTTGAGCAGTTGGGTCCGGGTGGCCTGGTCGGTGCGCGGGTACGGCGGGATCTGCGTCTCGGCCTTGGCGACCTGCTGGAGCAGTGCCGCGTCGGTGGTCTTCGCGGTGCCGAGCGCCTGCGCCGCCTGCGTGATGATCGGGAACAGGGTCCGGTCGACGGCGATGTCGGTGGTCGGGTCCTGCACCGCCCACTGCGTCTCGTGCGCGTTGGCGTCGGCGTGCAGCAGCCCGTCCTTGCCGACGGTCTGGTACGCCAGTTGGAAGGCGAGCGTGGACTTCATGAAGGGGAAGTACTTCTTCAGCGCGGCCTTGTCGCCGGTGGCCTGGTACTGCTCCCACATGTACAGCGCGACCTCGGGGCCGCTGGAGATGTCCAGCGCGTTCCAGTTCGGCGAACTGGCCTCGCTGCAGGACGCGTTGGCGCCGGGCGTCAGGTCGCCGCCGTTGCCGTTGAAGCGCATCGTCTCCGGTACGCAGGAGCCCGGCAGGCCGCCCATCGCGGTCTTCGTCCACGCCTCGATCTGCGGGGTGTCGTCGGCGTACATGTCGAAGATCGGCGTGTTCAGGGCGTAGTTGCCCGACGACATGTTCGCCGAGATCTGGGTGCGCAGGTTCCACAGCCAGTACGCGGACGGGGTCCAGGTCTGCTTGTCCTTGTCCCACGCGAACATGTCGGCCTCGCCGGCCTGGCTGCCCGGGAGGATGCCCTTCTTCATCGACGCCGCCTCCTCGTAGAGGTACAGCGTGCGCAGGTTCTCGATGTAGGCGGCGCTGCCGTCGGCGGAGTCCATCTCGACCAGGCCCGAGTGCGTCCAGTAGCCGTCCCACCACCGGTCCTGGGCGGCGAGCAGGGACGTCTCGCGGGCGGTCGCGTCGCCGCCGATCACCGCGGCGGCGGTCGTCGCGGGCGTGCGGGTGGCGGTGCCGCCGGCCCAGCCGGGGGCGGCGACCACGACGCGGAAGGTGCCGTCGGCGTTCGGCTTGAAACTCGTGCTGATCCGGGTCGGGCCCGCCACGGTGGTGCTCACCTGGCGGCCGCCGGCGGTGAGCGCGGCGAGGGTGCCGAAGGTCTTGCCGCTGCCGCCCGAGCCGCCGTCCACCCAGGTCTCGGCGAGGGTGCCGGTGCGGCCGGTGACGGCCGCGGCCGGCTTGCGGGGCGACCACAGGTCGATCGAGGCGGTCTGGGCGATCGACGGGTCGGCGCCGGAGACGTCGACGACCAGTTCGTCCTTGCCGGCGGCCACCCATGCCTTCAGCGACATGCCGCCGCCGGACTCGCGCAACACGCCGTCGCTGACGTCGAGCCGGCCGTGGAAGTCGGCGGCGTGCGAGATCACCGACAGGCCGGGGATGGTGAGCTGCCCGGGCGACTTGCGGTCCGGCATGGTGTCGGACCGGTTCAGCTGCGCGGTGAAGCCGTCGGCCGCCCAGGCCGCCACGCCCAGCGAGCCGTTGCCCAGCGGCATCGACGCGGTCGGGTCGGTGTCGGGGGAGCCGAGCACGATGTCGGAGCGGGACGCCACGCCGGTCGGGTCGAGGTGGAACGCGCCCTGCCGCCAGGCGGTGCCGGCCGCGGTCCCCTTTCCGGTGCCTGCCGTGCCTGCCGTGCCTGCCGTGGCTGCCTGCGCGCCGGCCGCGCCGGCCAGCACGCTGCTCGCCAGCGCGGCGAGCAGCGCCGACCAGAGGGCGAGACCCCGCCGTGACGGAGCTCTTCGACTACGGGAGATGACCTGCACGTTGCCCTCCAGGGCTGCACGACGCTTGGTGAGCGTCCGGCTTGGGTTCGTTCCTCGGTGCTCCAGCAGTGCTCCGATGAATACGCCATCACCTAGGCGTAGTTGACGGGAGCCATCGCGCTCGCCTCGCGACGGTGCCCATGAACATCGGATGACTGCCGTTGTAGTCCATCGATGTCATCGCCGTAAAGACCTCGGTGCGCTCCGGATCGCACCATCCGGCCACCGGGTGGTGCCGTCGGGCCGGCATTCCTGTCGCCGAGGCAAGTTGTATAGCCAACTTTGCCAAACTGCTGGTCGTCACTTGGCGGATGTTCACCCGGAGTTGGTGTCCGCTCGCTTCGATGAGCGGGCTGGGGGCTGCTGCCTCCGGTCCCGATCTCCGAGTGTTCACACCCGTGTAAGGAGCTTCATGGACCGCGATCCGATCACCCCGAGGCCCGAGTCCGAGCCTGGCGACGAATCCGCGACGGCCGGCGCCAGCCGCCGCCGGTTCCTCCAGGGCACCGGCGTCGCCGCGGGGACGCTCGTGCTCGGCGGGACCGCCGCGGCGGGCAGCGCCCAGGCCGCCGCGAAGCCGGCGGGCGCCCACGGCGCCGCGAAGCCGGCGCACGGAAAGCCGCACGGCTTCCACGGCGACATGTCCGACCTGAAGCACGTGGTGATCCTGATGCAGGAGAACCGGTCGCTCGACCACTACTTCGGCGCGTTCCCCGGCGTCCGCGGCTTCAACGACAAGCAGGCGCTGCGCTTCCAGGACGGCACCACCGTCTTCCAGCAGAAGGACGGCAACGGCAACCTCGTCACCCCGCAGGTCGACGACGGCGCCTGGGGCAACGACCACGGCGCCTGGGGCGACGTCGCCCACCGCACCTGGGACCAGTGGGTGCGGCACAACGGCGCCAGCTGCATGAACTACCACAGCGACGGCTACATGGGCTTCTACCACTCGGTCGCCGCTCAGTACACCATCGCCGACCAGTACTTCTGCTCCGAGTTCGGGCCGACCGACCCCAACCGGAAGTACCTGTGGAGCGGCACCGCCAACAGCGAGACGGGCAACGTCGACGAGTCGAACTACTCCCGTCCCTGGATCACGGTGGCCGAGCAGCTCCAGCAGGCCGGCATCGACTGGCGGCTGTACTCCGACAACAGCGGCGACGGACGGCAGGGCTACATCAGCTCCTGGGTCGGCGACTACGGCGACAACGAGCTGAAGTACTTCAAGGGGTTCGACCCGGAGGGGCTGAACGCCGACGACCCGAAGCTGCGACCCGGCACCGGCCTGATCTGGCGCGGCAACGCCACGTACTACGCCGGTCATACCGCGCCGGACGACGACTCCGACCAGAACCTCGACGCGGTCCTGAAGAACTTCCACGACTCCTGTCAGCCCGGCGCGGAGCACCCGCTGCCGGCGGTCTCCTGGATCGTGGCGCCGTACGGCTGGTCCGAGCACCCGGGCGCGGACAGCCAGCACGGCGAGCGCTACGTCAAGAAGGTGCTCGACAGCCTGCAGAGCAACCCCGACATCTGGAACCACACCCTCTTCATCCTCAACTACGACGAGAACGACGGGAAGTTCGACCACGTGCTGCCGCCGTGGCCCGAGGCGGGCACGGCGCGCGAGTACGTCGGCGACTACCCGCTCGGCTTCGGCGCGCGGGTGCCGATGCTGCTGGTCTCGCCGTGGACCCGCGGCGGGCACGTCGCCTCGGAGGTCTTCGACCACACCTCGACGATCACGTTCCTGGAGACCTGGGCGGCCCATCTGGGCAAGCCGTTCCGCAGCCCCAACATCAGCGACTGGCGGCGCTCGATCGCGGGCGATCTGACCAGCGCGCTCGACTTCGCCCACCCGCAGCCGGGGCCCGCCACCTTCCCGGACCCGCTCGCCGAGCAGCCGGTGTCGGTCGCCGCCGGCCACATGAAGCCGCGCCCGCTGAGCTTCCACCCGCACGCCACGGTCTCGGTGAACCCGGCGACGGGGAAGGTCACCGCCACGATGACCCTGACCGGCGGCCCCAAGGACAAGGCGCTGAGCTTCCAGGTCTTCCCCGACAGGTACCAGGCGTTCACCAGCACGCCGTTCACCGTCACCGCGCACAAGCCGCGCGAGTACACCTGGGACGCCAACGCCACCGGCGGCGAGTACGCGTTCTCGATCTACTCCAACGACGGCTTCGTGCGCTCCTTCGCCGGCCGGGTCGCGCCCGCCGGCAAGGGGCACGCCGCCCTTCCGCGGGTGGTGGTCGACCTGGTGAAGGGCGAGGCCCGGCGCGAGGCTCAGGTGAGGCTCACGTTGCACAACGACGGCACCGAGCCGGTGCGTTACACGCTCACCCCGCACGACTACCTCGGCCGCACCCAGCAGGTCACGGTGGCCCGCGGGAAGACGAAGGTCGTCAGCTGGCCGACCCAGGAGGGCTACTACGACGTGGTCGTCACCGCCGACGCCGACGCCGCCTGGACGCAGCGCTACGCCGGCCGGATCGCCACGACCACCGTGCCCAGGTAGGAACGCCGGCGGTACCCCAGCGGCACCCCAGCGGTACCCGGCAGGCCGTGGCCCGGCGCCACGGCCTGCCGACGCCGTGGCGGGCGCGGGAGCCGCCGCGCGGTGGCCGATGCGCGGCGGCCGGACGCGAGGGCACTTCGGTCCGATCCCTTGACTTCACCCGGGCACGGCAGTGTCATGTTCACGCGCTTGGTTCTGCTGACTTCTGATCAACTCTCCCCACTTATCCGAACGTTTCCCCACACGGCGGCCGCCGAAACGCTCACCTCTGCACCCTTTCGCCCCCATCCGAAAGGAACCCCCCATGCGCAGATACGCCCTGTTCGGCTCCCCGCTCCGGACGGTGGTCGCGGCCGTCGTCCTCGCGGTGCTCGCCGCCCTCGGCCTCGGCCCGGTCGCCGCGCCGGCCGGTGCCGCGACCGCCACCACCATCTCCGTCGACGGCACCAGCGGCGGCCGCACCTTCGACGGCATCGGCGCGATCAGCGGCGGAGGCGGCAACAGCCGGCTGCTGACCGACTACCCGGCCGCCCAGCAACAGCAGATCCTCGACTACCTCTTCAAGCCCGGCTACGGCGCCGACCTGCAGATCTTCAAGGTCGAGATCGGCGGCGACACCAACTCCACCGACGGCTCGGAGTCCAGCCACGAGCACACCAGCGGCGCCGTCGACTGCACCACCGGCTACGAGTGGTGGCTGATGGAGCAGGCCAAGGCCCGCAACCCCGGCATCAAGCTCTACGGCCTGGCCTGGGGCGCCCCCGGCTACCTCGGCGGCGGCAACTTCTGGTCCACCGACACCGTCAACTACCTGGTCGACTGGCTCGGTTGTGCCAAGTCCCACGGCCTGACCATCGACTACCTCGGCGGCTGGAACGAACGCGGCTACAACGTCGCCTGGTACGAGCAGTTGCGCGCGGCCCTCGACAGCAACGGCTACTCCGGCACCCGGATCGTCGGGGCCGACAGCGACTGGTCGGTGGCGAACGACGTCGCGTCCGACTCCGCCTTCGCCGCCAGCGTCTCCGTCATCGGCGCGCACTACCCGTGCGCCGGAGGCGACGGCGGCAGCGCCGACACCTGCCCCAGCACCAGCACCGCGGTGGGCACCGGCAAGCCGCTGTGGGCCAGCGAGAACGGCTCCCAGGACCGTGACTCCGGCGCGCCCGCGCTGATCCGCTCCTTCACCCGCGGCTACATCGACGGCAAGCTCACCGCCTACATCAACTGGCCGGTGGCCGCCGCCGTCTACCCGAACCTGCCGTACGACACCGACGGCCTGGTGCTCGCCAACCAGCCCTACTCCGGCGCCTACAGCGTCGGCAAGAACCTGTGGGCCACCGCCCAGATCACCCAGTTCACCTCGCCCGGCTGGAAGTTCGTGGACGCCGGCTCCGGCTACCTCGGCGGCAACGAGTCCAACGGCAGCTTCGTCACCTTGAAGTCCGCGAGCGGCAGCGACTACTCCACGGTCATCGAGGCCACCACCGCCACCGCGGCGCAGACCGTCAACGTGCGGGTCTCCGGCGGCCTTTCCACCGGAGCGGTGCACGTGTGGGCGACGAACGTGAACAGCGCCACCTCCGGCGACAACCTCGTCCAGCAGTCCACCCTCACCCCGTCCGGCGGCGCCTACTCGCTCACCGTCCAGCCCGGCTACGTCTACACCCTGACCACCACCACCGGGCAGGGCAAGGGCACCGCCCAGGGGCCGGCCGCCAAGCCCCAACCGCTGCCGTACTCCGACGGCTTCGACGGCGACCAGGCCGGCCAGCAGCCCGCCTACCTCGCCCAGCAGCAGGGCGCCTTCGAGGTCACCGGCTGCGCCGGCGGCCGCTCCGGCAACTGCGTCACCCAGCAGGCCGCGACCAAGCCGATCGAGTGGGACGGCGACTCCGCGCCCTACACCTTCGGCGGCGGACCCGGCTGGGCCGACTACACGGTGGCCGCCGACACGTTGATCCGGCAGCCCGGCGCGGTGCAACTCCTCGCCAGGGTCGGCAACCAGGCCGGCTTCAACCCGGCGAACATCGACGCCTACTACCTCCAGGTCTCCGACACCGGCGCCTGGTCGATCCTCCGCAACAGCTCCAGCGGCAGCAGGACCACCCTGGCCTCCGGCACCACCACCGCGCTGGGCACCGGCACCTGGCACCACCTCGCGCTGACCGTCAACGGCAGCACGCTCACCGCGGCCGTCGACGGGAACACCGTCGGATCGGCCAGCGACACCTCGTACGCCACCGGCATGGTGGGCCTGGGCACCAGCGGCTACCAGACCGACCAGTTCGACAACCTCACCGTCACCCCGGTCGGCAGCACCGGCACCGTCACCGGTCACATCGTCTCCGGCGCCGGGGTCGACAAGTGCCTGGACGACAACACCGGTTCGTCCGACAACGGCACCGCGGTCCAGATCTACGACTGCAACACCAGCGGTGCCCAGAACTGGACCGTCCCCGCGCCCGGCGGCGCCGGCGCGGGCACCGTGCAGATCAACGGCAAGTGCCTGGACGCCACCGCCAACGGCACCGCCAACGGCACCCTCGTGGAGCTGTGGGACTGCAACGGCGGCGGCAACCAGCAGTGGCTCCCGCAGATCGGCACCCTCTACAACCCGGTGTCCGGCAGGTGCCTGGACATCCCCAAGGGCGACACCACCAACGGCAACCAGCTCGAACTGTGGGACTGCAACGGCGGTTCCAACCAGCAGTGGCGGCTGCCGTCCTGACCGACCGGCGGTGAGCAGGCGGGCCGTGGGGCCCGGGCGCGTCTTGTCCGCGCGCCCGGGCCCCGCGGCCGTTCCCCGAGCAAGTGAACGTTACCAGCCGGCGGGGCAGTGTCCGGCCGTCGCCGCCGACCTGTCAAGACCCGTGCGGGCAGTGGCTGATTCCCCGGAAATCCAGGGAGTTCGGGCCCGATCGCGTTTACTGCCAGGGATATTGACATGCCGTCAGGTCGCGCCCACACTCACGGAAAACTGGGAACGTTACCAAGGGCACCCGGAGGCGGTCGCGATGACAGAGCCCCTGCTCGAAGCGAGGAAGGTGACCAAGCGCTACGGGCACGTCCACGCGCTCCAGGGCGCGGACTTCACCGCGTACCCCGGCGAGGTCGTCGCGCTGATCGGTGACAACGGCGCCGGCAAGAGCACGCTGGTCAAGACGCTCTCCGGGACCATCCGGCCGGACGAGGGCGAGGTGCTGGTGGACGGCGTGCCGGTCCAGCTCACCAGCCCGCTGGACGCCCGCGGCCACGGCATCGAGACCGTCTACCAGGACCTCGCGCTCGCCCAGGACCTGGACGCGGCCGCCAACCTGCACCTGGGCCGGGAGTTGTACCGCGGCGGCCTGCTCGGCCGGCTCGGCGTGCTGGACCGGGCCGCGATGCGCCGCTCGGCGGTCGCCGCGTTCCGTGAACTCGGCGTGGACCTGCGGGACGTGAGCGTGCCGGTGGCGGCGCTGTCCGGCGGCCAGAAGCAGTCCGTGGCGGTCGCCCGCGCGGTCGCCTTCGCCAACCGGATCATCTTCATGGACGAGCCGACCGCGGCGCTGGGCGTCGTCCAGCGCGGCCGGGTGCTCGACACCGTCAGACGGGTCCGCGACCGCGGCATCGCCGTGGTGCTGATCAGCCACAACATGCCCGAAGTGCTCTCCGTGGCCGACCGGGTGGAGGTGCTGCGGCTCGGCAGCCGGGTGGCCCGGTTCACCGCCGCCGACACCACCGTGGAGGAACTCGTGGGGGCGATGACCGGCGCGCTGGACGCGGCCGGCAAGGAGGGCGCGGCATGAGCGCGGGAACCCCCGTCAAGGACGGCACGGCCGCTCCCACCGGCCGGCCGCGCGGGCGCGGCGTACCGCCCTGGCTGCGCCGGCTCGCCGACGTCAACGAGGTGTGGACCTTCGGCGTGCTGCTGCTGCTCGTGGTGTTCTTCACCGCGGCCCGCCCCAGCACCTTCCTGACCAGCTACGACGTCACGCAGATCGCCACCAACGCGGCCATCTACCTGGTGCTCGCGGTCGGCATGACCTACGTCATCATCGTGGCCGGCATCGACCTGTCGGTCGGGTCGGTGCTGGTGCTGTCGGCGGTGCTGTCGGCCGAGTACACCATCCACCACGGCGGCGCGAAGGCCGGCTGGGGCACCATCGCGGTCAGTACGGTGATCGCGCTCGCCACCGGCCTGGTCTGGGGCGGGATGCAGGGCTGGCTGGTGGCCAAGGCGAAGGTGCCGCCGCTGATCGTCACGCTGGGCGGGTTCGGCGCCGCGCTGGGCATCGCCGAGATCATCACCGGCGGCCAGGACCCCACCGGCGCCGTCTCGGGCCACCTCCAGCACGCCGTCGGCTTCGGCAAGCTCTTCGGCCAGATCCCCTGGCTGGTCGTGATCGCCTTCGCCACCACCCTGGTCTTCGGGCTGGTGCTGGCCTTCACCCGCTTCGGCCGCTACACGTACGCCATCGGCTCCAACCCCGAGGCCGCCCGCCGGGTCGGCATCAACGTCGACCGGCACCTGGTGCAGGTCTACGCCCTGGTCGGCCTGCTGTCCGGGCTAGGCAGCGTGATGTGGCTGGCCTACTTCGGCACCACCTCCATCGCCGGGCACGCCACCGACAACCTCACGGTGATCACCGCGGTCGTGCTCGGCGGCGCCAGCCTCTTCGGCGGGCGCGGCACCGTACTGGGCACCCTGATCGGCGTCTTCATCCCGGCGGTGCTCAGCACCGGGCTGATCATCATGGGCGTCCAGCAGTACTGGCAGGACGTCGCGATCGGCGTGGTGCTGGTCGCCGCGGTCTATCTCGACCAGTTCCGCAGGCGCGGGCGCGAGCGCGCCTGAACTCGCGAGCGACCCGAAGCCGTACCCGCGGCCGGCCCGAAGCCGTACCCGAGGCAGTATCCGCGACCGACCCCAAGCCGTGTCCGCGACCGACCCTGCGCCGTAACCGCGACCGCGCCGGAGGCCGTACCCGCGTCCGTATCCGCGGCCGGACCCTTCTCCGGCGGCCCGTATCCGCAGCAAGCCCGGCTCACGCACAGAAAGAGGTCCAGCATGCGGCACATCAGCAGACCCACGACGCTCGTGGGGGCCTGCGCGGTCCTCGCGCTCGTGGCCGCGACCACGGCGGCCTGCGGCGGCGGGTCCTCCGGTTCCGGCGGCAAGTCGCTGGAGATGATCACCGGGGTGAAGAGCGACCCGTTCTACATCACCATGGCCTGCGCGGCCCAGCAGGAGGCGAAGAAGCGCGGCGTGAAGCTGACCGTCAACGGCTCCGCGCAGTGGGACGTGTCCGTGCAGCGCCCGATCATCGACTCGGTCGCCGCCAAGCACCCCGCCGGGCTGCTCATCGCACCGGTGGACACCGCCGCGCTGACCCCGTCGCTGTCCCAGATGCAGAACGGCGGCACCAAGATCGTGCTGGTCGACACCACGGTCAGCGACGCCTCGATCGGGGTGTCCCGGATCTCCTCGGACAACGTGGCCGGCGGTCGCGCCGCCGCCAAGGCGCTGGCGCAGCTGATGGGGGACAAGGGCTCCGCGATCGTGATCAGCGTCAAGCCGGGGGTGTCCACCACCGACGAGCGCACCAAGGGCTTCGACGAGGAGATGAAGGCGAACCACCCGAACATCAAGCTGCTGCCGGTGCTCTACGACAACGACCTGCCGGCCACCGCGGCCTCGCAGATCCAGTCCACGTTGGCCGCGCACCCCGACCTCGGCGGTGTCTTCGCGGGCAACACCAACACCGCGCAGGGCATCTCCACCGGGCTGCAGGCCGCGGGCAAGCAGGGCAAGGTCCAGGTCGCCGCCTTCGACGCCGAACCCGACGAGGTCACCTCGCTGAAGAACGGCACACTGGACGTCCTGGTCGCCCAGGACCCGGCGAAGATCGGCACCGAGGGCGTCGACCAGGCGCTCGCGGCCATCGACAAGAAGAAGGTGACCGCCTCCATCGGCACCGACATGGTCGCCATCACCAAGGCCAACCTGAACTCGCCGTCGGTGAGCAAGTACCTCTACAAGGCGGGCTGCTGACCGCGAGGCCCTCCGTGAGCGGCCGCCCGCCCGGTGCCCCGCCGCGGGCACCCGGGCGGGCCGCCGCACCCGGCGCCCTATCCACTGCCGCACCCCGTGCCGCACCCCGTTCCGTACCCGGTGCCGTCCGCGGGGGAGGCAGGCGACGGTCCGCCGGCGCGCCCTGTCATGATGGCGGGCCGGGCGGGAAACGCCGCCCGCGCCATCACCACCGGCGGCCCCGGGCCAGGGCCGGCGGCCCGGGAGCGCCCGATGAGGAGAGCCGTGAAGCGCCCGACGATGAAGGACGTGGCCCGCGCCGCCGGAGTCAGTCCGATGACCGTCTCCCGTGTCGTCTCCGGCGAGTCCGGGGTGTCGCCCTCCACCGCGGCCCGGGTCGAGCGCGCCGTCCGCAAGCTCGGCTACCAGCGCAACGACAACGCCCGCCACCTGCGCCAGAAGAACCTCGGCACCTCCACCATCGGCCTGGTCGTCGACGACCTCGCCAACCCCTTCTACGCGTTGATGGCCCGCTCGGTGGAGGACGAGGCGCACCGCCGCGGCTACGTGGTGCTGGTCGGCAGCACCAACGACGAGCCGCATCGCGAGCGTGAGGTGATAGCGGCCTTCACCGCCCGCCAGGTGGACGGCCTGATACTGGTGCCCACCATCGGCAGCCACGGCTTCCTCAAGCAGCCGATGGCGGCCGGCACCCAGGTGGTGTGCGTGGACCGCCCGGCGGACGGCCTGGAGGTGGACACCGTCACCGTCGACAACCAGGCCGGCGCGCAGCGCGCGGTCACCCACCTGCTCGGCCACGGCCACACCCGCATCGCCTACCTCGGCGACCGGTACGACATATGGACGCAGGCCGAGCGGTTCGCCGGCTACCGCGACGCGCTCGCCGCCCACGGGCTGCCGATCGACGAGACCCTGGTACGGCACGGGTTGCGCACGAGGAAGTCGGCCGGCGCCGCCGTCGCCTCCCTGCGCGACCTGCCCGACCCGCCGACCGCGCTGTTCACCAGCAACGACCTGATCACCCTCGGGGTGCTCGACGCCGGCCACACCACGCCGCTGGCCCTGGTCGGCTTCGACGACCTGCCGCTCGCGGAGCGCCTCGACCCGCCGCTGACCGTGGTCAGCCAGGACCCGGTGGCGCTCGGCGGCACCGCGGCCAACGTGCTCTTCTCCCGGATCGCCGGCGACCACTCCGCGCCGCGCTCGGTGGTGCTGCTCACCCGCTTCATCGTGCGTGAGTCGGGGGAGAAACGGGTCCGCATGGCGTCCAAGCGGTGACGCCGAAACGTCACGGCGGAACGTCACGCCGCAACGTCACGGCGGAAACGCTGAAGCGTTGAAACGCTGAATCGCTGAGGCCGGAAGAGCCGAGGCCGGCCGCCCGCGCGGCACCGTTCCCGCGACCCGGGGACGGGCGCCGCCCGGAGCCGGGGAGGACCCCGGCCGGCGCCCCGCACATGGGCCCGGTCAGCACCGGTCAGGGCCGCCCAGGGGTCAGCCGCAGCGTCAGGATCTGGAACGGCCGCAGCGTCAGCCGCACTTCGGGACCCGCCGCCGCGCAGCTCCCGTCGTCCGTGACCGGCCGCTCCAGCAGGTCGGTGACGGCCACCGACGCGAGGGCGAACGACGGCGTCAGCGTGGCCCGGGCCCGCTTTCCGTGTGCCTCGTACAGCCGCACCAGCACATCCCCCGACCGGTCGTCGGCGAGCTTGACCGAGGTGATGACGACCCCCTCGTGGTCCACGGCCACCAGCGGCGCCACCGCGGCCGCGCCCGGCACCGTACGCTCCGGCAGGTTGAGCCGGTAGCCCTCGCGGATCGCGTCCGGGACCCGGGCGCCGATCACGAACGCGTACCGCAGCCGGTGCCGGCCCTGGTCCTGCTCCGGGTCGGGGAAGCGGGCCGAGCGCAGCAGGGACAACCGCACCGTGGTGGTGGTGCCGCCGTCCTCCCGCACATCGCGGGTGATGTCGTGGCCGTAGGTGGAGTCGTTGACCAGCGCGGCGCCCCAGTCGGGCTCGCCGACGTGCAGGAAGCGGTGCGCGCACACCTCGAACTTGGCCGCGTCCCAACTGGTGTTGACGTGCGTGGGCCGCTCCACGTGGCCGAACGGGATCTCCGCGGTGGAGTGCGCGGCCCGCACGTCCAGCGGGAAGGCCGCCTTGAGCAGCTTCTCCCGCTCGTGCCAGTCGACCACGGTCTCGATGTCCACCTGCCGGCTGCCCTCGCGCAGGGCCAGCACCTGCTCGACCCGTGAGTCGCCGAAGCCGCGGACCACCCGCACCCCGCCGCCGGCGCCGTCCGGCCCGCCCTCGAACGCGGCCACCGAGTCGGCGTCGGTCAGGTCGCGCACGCTGTGGCGGTAGAAGGCGTCGAGGTCCCAGGCGTCCCAGCGGTTGGGGAAGTCCTGGTGGAGCTGGAGCAGGTTCGCGGTCGCACCCGGCGGCAGCGCCTCCCGCTCGGCCGGGATGTCGTACGCCGAGGTGATCAGGCCGCGGCCGTCGATCGTGATGCGCACCAGGCCGTTGTCGAGGACGAAGCCGTCGCCCGACGGCACCGGGCGCACCGTGGCCGGGCCGGCGGCGCGGAGGGCGGCGCCCATCGCGGGCACCCCGTCCCGGGCGTGCGGCGCCGCGTTGAACACCACCTCGCCGCCCTCGCCGCCGTCGTCGGCCGCGGCCAGCGCGCGCTGCGCGGTGTCCACCAACTCCCGCAGCTCACGCCCCACTTCGACGTACGTCTGCTCCGCCTCCCGGTGCACCCACGCGATCGACGTGCCCGGCAGGATGTCGTGGAACTGGTGCAGCAGCACCGTCTTCCACAACCGGTCCAGCGCCTCGTACGGATACGGCGCGCCGGTGCGCAGCGCGGCTGTCGCCGACCACAACTCGGCCTCCAGCAACAGGTGTTCGCTGCGCCGGTTGCCCTGTTTCGTGGCGAGCTGGCTGGTCAGGGTGCCGCGGTGGAACTCCAGGTACAACTCGCCCACCCACACCGGCGCTTGCGGGTACTCCGCGAACGCCTTCGGGAAGAACTCGGCCGGCCCCTCCACGCTCACCCGCGGCGAACCCTCCAGGCTGGCCAGCCGGGAGGCCCGGGCCAGCATCTCCCGGGTGGGCCCGCCGCCGCCGTCCCCGTAGCCGAACGGCACCAGCGAGCGGTGGGTGTGCGCCTTGTCCCGGAAGTTGCGCTCGGTGTGCGCCAGCTCCGCCCCGGTCAGACCGCTGTTGTAGGAGTCGACCGGCGGGAAGTGGCTGAAGATCCGGGTGCCGTCGATGCCCTCCCAGAAGAAGGTGTGGTGCGGGAAGGCGTTCGTGGTGTTCCAGGAGATCTTCTGGGTGAGGAACCAGCGCACCCCGGCCAGCTTCATCAGCTGCGGCAGCGCCGCGTTGTAGCCGAAGGTGTCCGGCAGCCACATGTCCTCGGTCTCCAGGCCGAACTCGTCCAGGTAGAACCGCTTGCCGTGCACGAACTGCCGTACCAGCGACTCGCCGCCGGTGATGTTGGTGTCCGGCTCCACCCACAGGCTGCCGGTCGGCAGGAACTGCCCGGTCTTCGCCTTCTCCTGAGCCCGCGCGTACACCTCCGGCCGGTGCTCCTTCAGCCACGCCAGCTGCTGCGCCTGGCTCATCACGAACCGGAACTCCGGGTGCTCGTCCATGAGTTCGGTGACGTTGGAGACCGTCCGGGCCACCTTGCGCACGGTCTCGCGCAGCGGCCACAGCCAGGCCGAGTCGATGTGCGCGTGGCCGACCGCCGAGATCCGGTGCGCACCGGTGCCGGCCGGTGCGGCCAGCGCGGGGATGAGCGCCTTGCGCGCGGCGGCCGCGCTGCCGCCGATGTCCTGAAGGTCGACCAGGTCCAGCGCGTCCTCGACCGCCCGCAGGATCTGCCAGCGCCGGGTGGACTGTTCGGGCAGCTCGTGCATCAACTCGCCGAGCACGTCCAGGTCCTGGACCAGCTCGAAGACGCCCGCGTCGAAGACCGCGAGGTCCGACCGCCGTAGCTGGTAGAGCGGTTCACCGGCCGGCGGGCGCCCCCCGCGGTCCGTACCCCCGCCGCCGTCACTGTCGTCGCCGCCGTCCGCCAGCCAGCCGGCCCGGTCGCCCGCGGACGTCACGCCGAAGGTGAGCTGGTCCGGGCCGGTGTGCATCACCACCGGGTTGGCGGCGGCCTCGACGTAGAACAGCACCTCCTCGCCGCCGCGGGCCGGGGACGCGACCGGCAGATGGGTGTTGCGCGGGTTGAGCGCCTTCACCGCGGTGCCGTCCGGCCGGTAGGCCAGGCCCTCGGTGGAGAAGCCGGGCTCGGTGGTGCCGAAACCCAGGTCGACGACCGCTTCCACCGGCAGCCCGGCCCACCCCTCCGGCACCCTGCCGCTGAGCTTGAACCAGCTCGTCGACCAGGCCGGCCCCCACCGGTCGCCGACCCGCGCCGGAGCGTACTCGGCGGCCAACCCGGCGCTGACCGGCACCGGTTCGCCCGGCACGTGCCAGACCTCGACGGTGAGCGGCACCGTACGGGCATGGACGGCAGGGCGCAGGCGCTGGTTCAGCACGCGGTGCAGCCGCTCCTCGGTGCTGGCGGGGTCGCTGTGCATGGAAGGGGGCCCTCCCTCTCGGTGGGTGCGTGCCCGGGGTCGGCCGGGCGGGTCGAATCGGACTCGGGTCAGCCCTTGAGCGCGCCGCCCAGCGCGAAGCCGCCGCCCAGCCGGCGGGCGAGCACCAGGTAGAGCATCACGACGGGAATCGAGTACAGGATCGAGAACGCGGACAACTGCCCGTACTGCGTGTAGTCGTGGGCGCTGAGGAAGTTGAAGACGCTCACCGAGGCGGGCAGCTTCTCCGGTGTCAGCAGCAGGATGAAGGGGACGAAGAAGTTCCCCCACATGCTGATGAAGGTGAAGATCGTCACCACGATCACCCCCGGCCACATCAGCGGCAGCACGATCCGCCACAGCACCTGCATGGAGTTGGCGCCGTCGATCCTGGCCGCCTCCTCCAGCACCACCGGCACGCCGTCCATGAAGTTCTTCATCAGCCAGATCCCGAACGGCAGCGCGGACGCGGCCAGGAAGAGCGTGGTGGCCGGCATCGAGTCGATCAGGTTGACCTGCACGAACATGCTGTAGACCGGGATCATCACCGCGGTGATCGGCAACCCGGTGCTGAACAGGATGGTGTAAAGGAACGGCCGGCGCAGCCGCGAGCGGAACCGGGACAGCGGGTAGGCGGCCAGGATCGAGCACACCACGCAGACCAGGGTGCCGCCGCCGCACAGCAGCAGGCCGTTGAGCATCGGGCGGAACGTCGTGTCGTAGGTGAGCACATGGCGGAAGTTGGCGGTGGTCGGCGACGGCACCGACAGCTTGAACGACGCGTGCGCGTTGAAGGACGCCAGCACCATCCACAGCAGCGGCACCAGGTACAGCACGGAGAACAGCAGCAGGACGACGTTGATCGTGCCCCGGCTGGCCCGCGCCCGGTTCCGCCGGGAGCGCCCGGGACGCGTACGGTCCGCGGCCGGCGCCGCCGCGATCGGCGGACTGTCGGTGACGGCCATCAGTTCTCCTCTTCCATCGGTCGGGCTTCCTCCTCGTCCCCTTCGCGGACGACCTCCTTCGTCGGCCGGCCACTGCGGGGCCTCGCTCGTCACCCCTCCTCGACTTTCAGCATCCGGATGTACACCGCCGAGAACAGCGCCCCCACCACCAGCAGCACCAGCGCGATCGCGGTGCCGTAGCCGATCAGGCTGTTCTGGAACGCCTGCTGGTACATGAAGATCGGCAGCGTCTCGGTCTTGTTGCCCGGACCGCCGCGGGTCATCGTGTAGATCAGGCCGAAGACCGACAGCGTCTGCAGCGTGATCAGCATCAGGTTGGTCAGGATCGAACGCCGGATCACCGGCAGCGTCACCCGCCACAGCCGCTGCCACGGGTTCGCGCCGTCCACCTCCGCGGCCTCCACCAGCTCGCGCGGCACATCACCGAGCGCCGCGGAGAAGACCAGCATCGAGAACGCGGTGCCGCGCCACACGTTGGCGAGGCACACCGCCAGGATCGGCAGCGTGTAGAGCCAGTTCTGCTGCGGCAGGTGCAGGAAGTGCAGGATCGCGTTGAGCGAGCCCTGCTGGAAGAAGAACGCGTACATCAGGTAGCCGGCCACCACCTCCGGCAGCACCCAGGCGGAGATCACCACGGCGCTGGTGAAGGACCGCACCGGCTTGGACGCCTTCTCCATCAGCACGGCCAGGGCCAGCCCCAGCGTGTTCTGCCCGATCACCGCCGAGCCGACCACGAAGATCAGGGTCAGCTCGACCGCGTTGGTGAAGTCGGGGTCGCCGAAGGCGCGGGAGAAGTTGTGCAGTCCGGTGAAGTGGGTGCCCGACGCGCCGGTGAGCTGCATGTCGGTGAAGGCGTAGTAGACGCAGTACCCGATCGGTCCGGCGAGGAACACCGCCAGCAGCACGACGGACGGCAGCACCGGCAGGCCGCGCAGCAGCCCGGCGACCGGGGCGGGCAGGGGCGTGCGGTCGGCCTTGCCGCCGCCGGCTCCCCTGCGGCCGGCGGCGGGGGCGGTGGAGGAGGTCACTGGGCGCCCTGGACGGTGTTGCTCGCGCCGACGGCGGACTTGACATCGTTGTCGAACGTACTTGCGGCCTTGTCGACGGACGCTTGACCGGTCGTCACCGACTCCATCGCCTTCTGGATGGCGCTGGAGACCTGCGTGTACGCGGGCACGCCGGGCCGGTAGTAGGTGTCGGCGACCAGCGAGCTGAGGAACTCGTTGGTGGGCAGCGCCTTGAGGTACTTCGGGTCGGCGGCGACGTCCTGGCGGACCGGGATGGTGGCGTTGACGTTGTTCCACTGCGCCGAGGCCGACTCGGTCTCCAGCGACTGGAGGAACTTCCAGGCGAGATCGGTGTTCTTCGCCTTGGCCGGGATCGACCAGGCCCAGCCGCCGGACATGCTGACCTTGCCCTTGCCCTGCCCGTTCTGGGTGGGCATCGCGGTCTCGGCCATCGTGGTCTCCCACTGCGGCCACGGCTTCGGGCCGGTGCGAATCCAGTTGTTGGGCATCCAGGAGCCGTCGATGTCGATGGCGAGCTTGCCCTGCGGGATCATCTCGGTGCCGACCTGGGCGCCGATGTTGACGCCGAGCGCCGTCTGCACCTTCGGGCCGAGGTTCTCGCTGTAGACGGTGTGCAGGAAGTTCAGCGAGTCCTTGAAGCCGGAGCTGCCCACCACCCACTTCTGCTGCGCCGCGTCGTAGAGGGAGTTGCCGCCGGCCGGCGTGCCGTACAGCAGCATCTCGAAGCCCTGCATGGAGGACTGCTCGCCGCCGGCGGTGCCGGTGTAGAGGTTCATCGGGGTGACGCCGGGCACCTTGGCCTTGATGGTGCGGGCCGCGGCGAGCACGTCGGCCCACGTCTTGGGCTGCCACGGCAGCGCTATCCCGGCCTGCTTGAGGAGCGTCTTGTTGTACCAGATGCCGCGGGTGTCGGTGTTGTCCGGGACGCCGTAGGTCTTGCCGTCCTTGGCGTACTTCATCGCGGCCTTGGACGCCGCCGCGTACTGGCTCCAGTCCTTCCACGTCGCCAGGTAGCTGTCCAGCGGCTTCAGATAGCCGCTGGCCACATCGGAGTTGATGGTGGCGGTGTCCTCGTAGACCAGGTCGGGCGCGGTCACGGGGGAGCGCATCATCAGCTGGATCTTGGTGTAGTAGTCGTTCTCGCTCGCGGTGACGGGCACGAGTTTGACCGTGGTGCCGGGGTTCGCCTTCTCGAACGCCTTGACCTGCCCGGCCAGGAAGTTCGGCTGCACCGTGTTGCTGCTGTTCAGCTGCTTCTGGTAAACGACCTTGATCGTTTTGCCCGAACTGCCGGAACCGGAACCGCAGCCTGACGCGGTCGCGGCCAGCACTGCGGTGACAACGGCGATGCCGGTGGCAACGGTGAGTCTCGTGCGCACGCTCAACCTCCGGAGGAGTGCCCGAACGGGGCCCGCGACCGGTGTTGGCGGGCGCGGGACGGGTGCGGGTCGCGGGTGTGACACGGAGCGCCCCGGATGAGAAACCCCATGACAGACAGGGCGGACGGCGCCCTGGTTGTCGGCGAAGCTAAATCCAATGGATGGAGTAAGTCAACGCTTCTGACATGTAAACTTCCCGCCGTCGGGGGGTGCGGAAGCGGACGCGGGGCGCGCGGAACGGCGTGGCGACGGGCGTGTTCGCGGGCTTGCGGGCGGCGTGTGCGCGGCAGGACGGGGGAGTGCGGCGGGCGAAGCGGAATGGGGATGCGGCGCCGTCGGCGGAGCGAGGGCCCGGGCCCGGGGCGGGCCTTGGGCACGGGGCGCGCCTTGGGCACGGGGCGCGCCTTGGGCACGGGGCGGCCTTGGGCACGAGGCGGGCCTTGAGCACGGGGCGGGAGGCGTGACGCGGCGAGGAGAGGACGTGACACGGTGACGCAGGGTGGAACCAACCTGCCCCGGGTGGGGGGCTACAACCAGGCCGTGATCCTGGACGCGATCAGGACCGCGGGGCAGGTCAGCCGGGTCGAACTGGCGCCGCTGACCGGGCTGACCAGCCAGACCGTCTCCAACGTGGTGCGCCGGCTGCTGGCGGCCGGCCTGATCACGGAGTCCGGGCACGCCCCTTCCAGCGGCGGCAAACGCCGTACCCTGCTCTCGCCGCGCGCCGACGGGGCCTTCGCGGTCGGGGTGCAACTCGATCCGGACGCCGCGGTGATCGTCGTGGTCGACCTGGCCGGTGAGGTGCTGGCCTCCCGCCGGGTCAAGCTCGTCCACCCCGGCGAGCCGGCCGACGTGGTGGCCCGGGTGGCCGCCGCCGCGCAGCGGCTCACCGCCAGGACCCGGGTGGACCCGGCCCGGCTGCTGGGCACCGGCATCGCCACGCCCGGCCCGATCGACGGCACCGCCGGGGACGTGGTGCTCCCGCCGAACTTCCCCGGGTGGGGCCGGGTGCCGCTGCTGAAGATGTTCGGCGCCGCCACCGGGATGCCGGTGGCGATGGACAACGACGCGACCGCCGCGGCCATAGGCGAACGCTGGATCGGCGGCCGGGCCCGGGCCGGCAGCTTCCTCTTCGTCTACCTCGGCACCGGAATCGGCGCCGGCATCGTGCTCAACAACACCGTGCTGCACGGGGATTCGAGCAACGCGGGGGAGTTCGGGCACATGGCTGTCGAACCCGGCCACCGGGTCTGCCACTGCGGCGGCACCAACTGCCTCGGCCCGTACGTGAGTCCGTCCGCGGTGCTGGCCGATCTGCGGGAGCGGCACGGCCGTTCGGTCGCCGAGCGGCTCGGGCTCGCCCTCGCCGACGCGTCCGTGCACGCGGACTGGAAGCTGCTGTGCCGGGCCGCCCGCCGCGGTGATCCCGCGGCCTGCGACGTCATCCGGATCGCCGCCGCCCGTATCGGCCAGGCCGCCAGGGGCGCGGTCGCCCTCCTCGACGTGGACCGGGTGGTGCTGGGCGGGGAGGCGCTGCGCGGCATCGAGGCGATCATGTGCGAGGAGGTCGAAGCCGCCGTCAACACGACCTCGGTGGCCCGGGCGATCCGCCGCGTCGCCGTCGAGCGCAGCGTGATCGGCGAGGCGGTGGGGGCGGTGGGCGCGGCGTCCCTGGTGCTGCACGGCACGTACGCGCCGGGCTGGCGGATGCTGACGCAGCCGTCACCGTAGTGGCTTGCCGGGCGGGGGTGCGCGGTCGGGTGGGGGTGCGGGGCCGGGCGGGGGTGTCGGGTCGGCCCGCGGGGTCGGCGCGGGCAGGGACGTCAGGGTGACGGGGACCGCGAGGAGGGCGAAGGCGCTGATGGCGTTGAGCGCGGCGGGCAGCCCGAGTGCGGCGACGAGGACGGGAGCGCCCAGCGCGCCGACGACGGCGGCGAGGGAGTCCGCGGCGAAGAACAGCGCGCCGACGCGGGCGAGCATGCCGGGCGGGGCGGTGCGCTGGACGTGGGTCTCGACGGAGATGAGCAGCATGCTGCCGGGCAGGCCGATGAGCACCGCGGCGGCGACGGCGAGCGGCAGGGTCGGCGCGTTGAACAGGGCGAAGTAGGCGGCCGCGTTGGCGAGTTGAGTCGCGCCGAGGACCCGGCGGATGCCGAGTGCGAGCAGGGCGCGGCGGCTGACGGCGGACCCGATGACGTAGCCCGCGCCCAGGCCGGAGACGAGGTAGCCGACGGCGTAACCCGGGGCGTGCAGGCGCCCGACGACGAACGGGACGAGGAGCACGGTCAGGGCGGCGTTCGCGGTGAGGAACACGCCGTTGCCGAGCAGCGGACCGCGCAGGAGCGGGGTCGCGGCGACGTGGCGGAGGCCCGCGCGGAGGTCGGTGCGGAGTTCCGCGGGGCGCTCTGCGGGTGTGGTGCGGTGTGCCGTCGGCGCCTTGGGGTGGCGGGCGGCTGCGGGGACGGGTGCGGGGATGCGGCGGCTGAGCCTCGCGATGAGGCAGGCCGACGCCAGATAGCTGGCGATGTCGATGAGCAGCACCGCGGTGATGCCGGGGCCGGCCAGCAGGAGGGCGCCGAGGGGCGGCGCGGCCAGCCGGAGCACGCTGCCGGTGAGCGCGGTGAGGGAGTTCGCGGCGTTGAGTTCGGGGCCGGTGCCCATGACGGCGGGGGTCAGGGCGCGGGCGGCCGGTCGGAAGACGGTGGTCGCGAGGCTCTCGCCGAGCACGGCCAGGTAGATCAGCCAGAGGCGTCCCGCACCGCCGGCCGGAAGGATCAGCGCGACGGCCGCGGCGCTCGCCAGGTCGGCCTGCCACATCGCGCGGGCCAGGTGCCGGCGGTCGAGCAGCGCGCCGGCCCAGGGGCCGATCAGCAGTGCCGGGAGGGATTCCAGCGCGAGGGTGAGCCCGGTGGCCGCGGGTGAGCCGGTGAGCTGGAAGACCCGGAAGGGGAGGGCGACGACGAGCAGCCAGGAGCCCAGGCCGGAGATGGTGCCGCTGGCCCACAGCAGGCGGAATCCGGGGTGCGTGAGGATGGGTGTCTCGGGGGTGGCGGATGTGGCGGGCCGGTCGGGCTTTTCGGGCGTGGCGGGCGGGTTCACGCCCGGCAATGTATTTCGCTAGGATACTTCTTGGCAACAGTGTTCTGATGGAATAGTTCGTGGGGTCGGCATGGACGGGATCGAGCTGGGGCGGGGGCTGCGGGCCCGACGGAAGGCCGCGGGACGGACGATCGCGTCCGTGGCGATGGACGCCGGCCTGTCGGTGCCGTACATCGCCAACTTGGAGAACGGGCGCGGCAATCCGACGATGGCGGCCTTGCACCAGTTGGCGGGGGCGCTCGGTGCCCGGCTGGAGCTGGCCCTGATCGACGAGAGCGGGGGCGGCGGTGCGGGTGCGCGTGTCGGCGGGGGCGGGGGCGGCGGTACGGGGGCGCCGGTGCCGGCGGAGTTCGCGGACCGGTTGCTGCGCTCGCCGCGGGCGCGGAAGGTGACGCAACGGCTCGCCGCGAAGCACCGGTTGGACGTCGCGCTCGTACGGGAGCGGCTGCGCGGCGCCCTCGTCGCGCTGGGCCCGGTGCTCGGCGGCGAGCCCGGAGAGCGGGACCTGGATCGCCTCCTGGACCTGCTCCTGCTCTCCGGGACGGACCTCGGGGACGCGGACTGAGGCGCGGGTAATCCGTGTTGGGGTTCTCGATCCCCAACGGCCTTACGCCACAGGGCCGGTGGGGGACGTGGGGGAGGGGGCCTGTGCGGCTTCGGCCTGGGCCGCGGCCTGGACCGCGGCCTGTTCCAGGCGGTTTCGGTGGCGTTCCCACCAAGCCGGTTCGTTCTGGGGCACGTCGAGGTTGTTCGCGGCCATCCCCACGCTGCCGTCCAGGAGTTCGCGGAGGATGTCGGCGTGGCCGGCGTGCCGGTGGGTGTCGGAGATCACGCGGACCACGGCATGGTGCAGCGTGATCTCGCCACGGCCCTCCGGCCACCACGGGACCGTGCCGACCGTGTCCAGCGGCAGCGCCTCGATCGTCGCGTCGGCGTGCGCCCACGCCCGGCGGTAGTTGTCCACGATGAGCGCGCGTGACTCCTCGGCGGTGGCCCACATGTCGTCCGTGGGCTCGGCGTTCTCGTCCATCCAGGGCGCGAGCGTGCCGGACGGCCGCCCGAAGGTGTCACCGAGGTAGCCCGACTCCGCGGCGGTCACGTGTTTGACCAGGCCCAGGAGATTGGTGCCCGTCGGCGTCAACGGGCGGCGGGCGTCGTACTCGGACAGGCCCTCGATCTTCCACAACAGGGCGTCCCGGGCGGACTGGAGGTAGAGGTGGAGTTCGGGTTTGGCATCCGTCGCGGTCATCGGGCCAGTCTGCCGTTCACGTGCGCGCCGGGCATTCCCTTTCCGGGGGCACCAGCAAGGAGAGCTCGGTCGGGGGCTTGCTCCCCGGCGGCGCGGCGACAAGTGCCCCCCGTTAGGAGCCGGCCCCGCAGGGCCCGCACCTGGGCACCGGCGCCGAGGGAAGCCCCCCGACCGAAACGCCGTCCGGACGCCGACAAGCACGACCAGGAGGCGCTCCCGCGAGCGCAACGGCTCTGCGTCCGCGGAGATTTCAGCGCACACGGCTCAGCTCAGCAGCGGTACATCGCGACGACGTAGTCCGTGGTGGAGCCGATGAAGTGCTGCCCCGGGCCGAGGTTGGGATTCTGCGGGTGCCAGGTGACCCCGCCGTCGTCCGACCGGAGCTGCGCGGAGCAGTAGCCCGGGCCCAGGTACCAGCCGGCCGCGTTGGCCCATCCGAACACACCATTCGTGTACGAATCCGCCGGCAGGACGGCGTCGTAGGAGCCCTGGGTGTAGACACCGTCCTGGATGTGCATGACACCGAGGCCGAGGAGGCTGTCGTTGCCGATGTAGTTCGTCCCGGCGGCAGCGGCGGCTTTTGCTGCGGCGGCCATCTCCGGAGACACGGTAATGGTGGGCGGGGCGTGTGACGCTGCCGCACCGTGATCGGCGGCACCGGCCGGCGTCGTCCCCACGCCGACCCCCACGAGAGCGATGACACCCACCGCGGCTGCCACCTGTGACCTTCTGTTCATCGCGCTCCCTTCACGGTGACCCGCCCCGCGGATCACCGGAGTCGATCCGGTGTGAGGCGAAGCTAGCTTCACGAGTCCTGGACTCGTCCTAGGTTTGTCCTAGCCTCGATCCTTCATGAGCCCTCGTCGGTTCGCTGATGGAGACTCCGTGCTTGCGGGGTGCGGAACTTCGTGGGTGGGGGCAGGTTGGCGAGCCGGCGACCTCTGTGTTGGGCGCGAACCAGGGGAGCCGGTTGCCGTCGACGGCGGTGCAGCGCAACGGGGCGTCGGGGTACGGGCGTACTGCGACGGAGCATCAGCCGGGCGGTTGAGCAGCGGAGCGCGTCAAGCCTCGCGGCGGGGACGAGCCGACCGGGGTGCCCCCTCGCTCCGGCTCTCCAGCGCGGCAGGGAGGGAAGCACTCGCGCCGCGACTGGGGCGGAAGGCGTGCTACGGGCGGGTCGACTCCTTGAATTCGCCGACTGGAACCACGCCCGGAAACGTGTCGGCGGCGTCGACTGGAAATCGTCAGACCCTTCGCCCGACTACGCGCACATGGTTTCCCCGGCGAGTGACGTCGGATATCCGGTAGCCCTCTGGGACAGCGGTGAGGTGGCCGCATTCGGGAGACCACGAGGGTGCTGTGCTGGGCAGGTAGACAATCACCTGGTCCACGGCGCCCGCTGCGTTGAAGGCGGTCGCATGTTCGGACGCGCCGTGAACCAGCAGGGACCGCGCTCCTGTCTCGCCCAAAGCCCCCAATATGTCGACGGCGCCGCGGCTTGGCCAGTCGACAGGAGTTCGGAAATCCTCGCCGTGTCCCGCTGGACTTCCTTCTGCTATTCTCCCATCATCGCCGACCACAAGATCATATGATTCCCGGAGTGCTCGCATTTCATCGAATGCCACATCACGTTCATTGTTCGAGTTCGGCAGGCCATCCGAGCCGGCCGTGTACACCCATGTCACGAATGGTCGGCCCCTGTTCAGTGCGGCCAGCCAGGGGCCCAGAACAATCAGCGCTTCATCTTCAAGAATATTGGTTTCCACCTGGACGCCTGCTTCGCGCAGGAGGGCGGCGCCACCTTCACCGCGTGAAGTGGGGTCCATGACAGCGATCAGAACTCTGGCCACGTTCGCATGGATCAATGCTTCCCGACAGGGTGGCGTCCGGCCGTAGTGATTGCACGGCTCCAGTGTCACCAGCGCCGTTCCGCCCGCGGCGTGTCTCCCGGCGGCGGTGAGTGCATTTACCTCCGCATGCGAATTCCCCTTGTGGACGTGGTATCCCTCGCCGACCGTTCGTCCCTCGCGGTCGAGGATGACGCATCCAACCGGCGGATTCGGACTGGTCGATCCCAAGCCCTGAGCGGAAATCGCAATGGCACGCCGCATGGCTGCCAACTCATGAGTGTTCACCGCGCCACAACTCCGGATCTTCTCCCATTGCGTCAAACAGTTCAGTTACGGCAGGCGAGGCATGGACTGCCCCGAGTGCGTTGATCGCGGATACGGTCTCGTGCATCGTACGCGCCGAGCCTGAACCACGCGCAACGCTGAGCGATGAAGCGGCATGTTCGGCGGCTTCGTCGTACTCCCGGATTCCTGCGTAGGCCATTGCCAGCCGTGCCTGCGTAAGGCCCCGGTCGCGCTGGTAGGCGTCCGGGAGCTCGGTCAGTTCCTGATTCCGTTGGACCGCCTGAGCGAGGCTGATGGTCTGTCCGGGATTTCTCTTCGTCGTGGCCTGCTGACTTCTGCGAAACGGTGTCCATGTCACCATCGCCTGATCCCCGGACTCCGTTGCCCATTCCATTGCATGGCTCGTCCACCCCGATGGATGCCGTTCCGGGCGATGGGCAGCAGCGCAGGGAATCCGTACCGAGCTCGGCTGAGACCTCCGCGGAACTCGCCGGCGGCGTCCCGAACGAGGAGCCCACGACCGGCTGCCGCCGTACGCAACCGGCGGGCGGGACGGCGGGGCAGCGTCAGGAACCCGTCGCGGCTCGGTCGGACTCGCTGCGCAGGACGCAGAACTCGTTGCCTTCGGGATCGGCGAGGACGGCCCACCCCGAGCCGTCGGGGTTGCGGTGGTCGGCGACAAAGGTGGCACCGAGGCCCAGCAACCGTTCCACCTCGTGATCGCGTGAGGTCTCGGGGCGCAGACACAGATGGAGCCGGTTCTTGACCGCCTTCGGCTCCGGGACCTGGTTGAAGTGCAGCACCGGGCCCTCCGCCAGCAGCACCTGGGTCTCCGGGTCGCCCGGCCGGTCCTCCGGATTCAGCGGCCGCCCGGTCACCTTGCTCCAGAACCGCGCCAGCTCGTACGCATCCGCACAGTCGATCGCCACGTTCTGCACCACCGAGACCATGCGTGACATCCTCCCATCCGCCTAGGACATTGGTCCGAGCCCGCGCCCGATGCCGTCCTCCCGGCCGGCTGATCCAATGGCCCGATGCACGCTCACCCACCGACCGACCCCGGCCCGGCCGTCCGCGAGCGCCTGGACCAGGAACGCAACGTCTGGCTCTGCACCGTACGGCCGGACGGCTCCTCGCACGTCACGCCCGTCTGGTTCGTCTACGAGGCCGAACGGTGGTGGATCGGCACGGACGGCTTCTCCGTCAAGGTCAGGAACATCCGGCACGAGCCGCGCGTCTCCCTCGCCCTGGAGGACGGCCGCGTCCCGGTCGTCGCCGAGGGCACCGCCCGGCTGATCTCCACCCCGTTCCCACCCGGCGTCGTCGCCGCGTTCCAGCAGAAGTACGCCTGGGACGTCGCCGCCCCCACCCGCCCTGCCGGCACCCGCCTCCTCCTCGAAGTCCCCGTCCACCGCTGGCTGTTGGCGGGCACAGCGCAGTGAGAGGGGAATTCGGGGCGGAACGCCCCAGCGTGGCAACGCTGTTCGCCCGCTGCCCCCGCCCCGGTGAGGGGCGGGAACGGAGAGCAGAGGGCTTTCACGCCGGTCACGTACTGCGCGCGGTGTGCCGCAAGTGCGGTGCGGAGGAGAGGTGTCGGGGAGTCCAGGCGCTGGTGGACGGCCGTGGCTGACCGGTGCGTCGGTCAGGCCCTGGCTGTGCCGCCCGGCGAGTCCGGCTTCCAGTCCTGGACGAGAAGACCGAGCAGCACCTCGTCCAGGAACTCGCCCATCACCCAGGCCGAGGCGCGCAGCACTCCTTCGCGGACGAAGCCGTTGCGCTCGGCGGAGCGCAGCATCGCTGTGTTGTCCGACAGCGTCTCGATCTGCAGCCGGTGCAGGCCGCGCACGATGAAGCCGTAGTGGCACAGCGTCGCGACCACATCGACGCCGTAGCCCTTGCCGCGCGATGACGGCAGCAGCCCGACGCCGATGTGCGCGGAGCGGTGATGGGTGTCGATGCCCCACAGCGCCGCGGCGCCGACCAAGGTGCCGCCGCCCAACTCCACCACGGAGAACGGGACGCTTCCCTGGTCCGTGTCGTCCACCACGAGCCGCGGGTCCTTCGAGCCGGGCGTGATCGGCCGCCACGGCCCGCTTTCCGCCCGCGAGGAGTTGACCACGTCGTCGTAGAGCTCAGCCCGCAGGATCGGGATGTCGTCGTCGTGCCGGGCCCTGAGCCCGACTTTTTCGCCCCGTAGCATGCACGCTTCCTATCCGACCGGGCCCGGCGACGGCAATCCAATAAGCCACCCGCGACGCCGCTACCCCCAACACCGCTTCCCCCGGAGTACGTACGCACCAGGGTGGTCGGGCGGCCGGGCCGGCGCCCGGCGGTCGCGGACCGGGACCCGGCTATCGTTGGCCCGCATGACCCACGCCGACACGGAGATCACCGCGGAGCTGGTCCGGGAGCTGCTCCGCGACCAGCACCCCGACCTGGCCCATCACCCGGTACGGCTCGGCGCGCGCGGTTGGGACAACCAGCTGTGGCGGCTCGGTGACGACCTCGCCGTACGGCTGCCGTGGGCGACGGACTCGGCGGACGAGTTGCTGCGCAAGGAGTACACCTGGCTGCCTTCGCTCGCCGAGGGCCTTCCGCTGCGGGTTCCCGTTCCGCAGCGCCTCGGTGAGCCCTCCGCGCGGTTTCCGCGGCCCTGGATCGTCACCACTTGGGTGCCGGGCGAGCCCGCCGACCGCGCTCCCGCCACGCGCGGGGAGGAGGCGGCCGACGCTCTGGCCGCCTTCCTGACGGCCCTGCACCGTCCGGCGCCCGAGGGCGCGCCCAGCGGACGGGGCCGCGGGGGAGCGTTGGCCGACAGCACGGAGGGCTTCGTGCGAGGGCTCGCCGCTGCCGTCGAGGAGGGACTGATCTCCGACCCGGACAAGGTCCGCGCGGTCTGGGACGACGCAGCCGCCGCGCCCGAGTGGGACGGTCCGCCGCTCTGGCTCCACGGCGACCTGCATCCGGCCAACATCCTTACCACGGACGGCACTTTCTCCGGCGTGATCGACTTCGGCGACCTCTTCGCGGGCGACCCGGCCGTCGACCTCGCAGCGGCGTGGATTCTGCTGCCGGACGGCGCCGCCGACCGCTTCCACGCCGCCTACCGGCCGGCCCCGGACGCCGCGACCCTGCGACGCGCCCGCGGTTGGGCGGTGGGCCGCGCCCTTGCCTGCCTCTCCATCGGCAACGCCGGCGTGCACGGCCGCCCCGGCGGCAAGCCCACCTGGGGCCCACCCGGACACGCCTCGCTCCGGCGCCTCACCGCATAGCCGAACCGTTTCCCCGCTGCCCCCCGCCCCGCTGCCCCGTTTTCCGAAGCCCACGGCCCCAAGTCCGAAGCCGGAACCGGAAGCCGGAAGCCGGAAGCCGGAAGCGGGGTCGGCTCCCGACCTCGCCCCGGGCGTACCTCGCGCCGCGAAGAGACATCCGACGTCTGCGGAGCAAGCCACGCCCGTCCGTATGTGTGCGGTCGTGGTGGATCGTGGTGCGGTGCGACGGGCAACGGGAGTTCGGCACCCGGCGGTTCGCGCCCGCCCGCTCGCCGCCCGCCCGCCGAGCCCCTGCCACGCAAGGAGGGCACCGGCTCGCCCCCGGTCGCCCCACCCCCCGTGCGGTCGGCCCCTACCTGGGAAAAGTGCGCCCGATGAGACAGGTGTGCCGAAGGAGGTCGCACGGGGCCGGAGGGACCCGGGTGGACCCGCGCACGTCCACCCGGGTCCCCTCCAGCGGCTCCCGGCCGGCCGGCGCCCCCCACCTCGGCGCCCCTGCACCACCCCCCGCCCCACCCCCGGCCGAACGGCACCCCCACCCCCGAGTGATCCGACCATCCGCGCAGGTTATTGACGCGCCCTCACCCGCTGGCTAGCTTCCGACGAGAGCGCTCTCCCCCCAGCGCCCCCCAAGTGGCGTGCCCCGTGCGCCAGGCCAAACGCTCAGGAGCCCCCCCATGCGTGCAATGAGACCACTGCGCATCGCCGTCCTCGCGGCCGCCCTGACAACGATGTCAACCGCCGTGGCGCAAGGCGCGGCACCACCTACGGAGGCGGCGTCATCGGCGCCCTCGGTGAGCGCCGCCAGCACGATCTGCAACGCGTACTGCGACGCCCGCGATCCGGCGCTGAGCACGACGGACCGGCAGCCGGTGAGCACGTCGGTCAACTCGCGTTCGATCGTGTTGCACTTCGACGACACGGACGCGATGGCGTGGGCGTCGATCGACAACGGCGGTGCGGGCGACGAGGTGTGGCTGGACCGTTCGATGGACGGCGGCCGGACCTGGAGTGACGGCAGCAAGCTCGGCGACACCTCGGTGCCGTCCGGGTCGGGCGGCTGGCGCACCCTGATGTACAACGTCGACGACTGGAACAACGAGGGTGTCGGCGCGGTGCGGGCCTGCGGCCAGGCGTCCGGTTCGAGTGGCATCGCGTGCACCTCGTGGGCGCGCACCACCTGGAACGCGTGGTCCCGGGGCACCGCCGCGGCGACCGCGCTGATGATGTCGTACGACCGCGGCAGCAAGCTGTTCGGCGGCAATGGCTGGTGGACCAGCGCCAACGCGCTCACCGCGATCATCGACGACGCCCGGATCAGCGGCATGCCGAGCTACAAGTACGCGATCAGCGAGACGTACGACGCGAACATCAACGCGCAGGACGGCAACTTCACCAACAGCTATCTGGACGACACCGGTTGGTGGGGCCTGGCCTGGGTCGACGCGTACGACGCGACCGGTGACAGCCGCTACCTGAACACCGCGCGGGCTGACGCGGACCACATGTCCGACAACTGGAACGACACGTGTGGCGGCGGGGTGCGCTGGAACACCGACGGCGAGTACAAGAACGCGATCACCAACGAGCTGTACCTGTATCTGAACGCCGCGCTGCACAACCGGATTTCGGGTGACACCACCTACCTCGGCCGGGCGAACACCGAGTGGTCGTGGTTCCAGAACAGCGGCATGATCAACGGCGACCACATGATCAACGACGGCCTGAACGACTCGTGCGTCAACAACGGCCAGACCACCTGGACGTACAACCAGGGCGTGGTGCTGGGCGGGTTGACCGAGCTGTACAAGGCGACCGGTGACTCGGGGCTGCTGGACACCGCACGCACCCTCGCCGACGCGTCGACCGTCAAGCTCCAGTCCGGCGGAGTGCTGCGCGAGCCCGGCGAGGGTGACAGCTGCACCGGCGACGGACCGAGCTTCAAGGGCGCGTACGTGCGCGGGCTCGGCAAGCTGAACACCCAGCTGTCCGACCACCCTTACGCGGCGGACCTCACCGCGTGGGCGAACTCCGCGTACGCCAACGACCGCAACTCCCTCGACCAGTACGGCCCGCACTGGGCCGGTGGCGCCGGCAGCAGCGACTACGGCTGCCAGCAGAGCGTGCTCGATCTGCTCAACGCGGCCGGCTGACCGGGCCGTTCGACCTTCGCACGCCCTGTTCCCCCCACTTCTCGTGAAGGAGCGTGGCACCACGATGAGACGACCTCCCTTACTGTTCGCGCTGGCGCTCGCCGCCGCGTTGGGTATCGGCGCGGGCACCGCGCTGCCGGCCGCCGCGGTCGGCGGCCAGCACCGGACCGCACCGGCCGCGCACGCGTCCGCCGCCGACGCGTCGAGCCTGCGGGTGATGCCGCTGGGTGACTCGATCACCTGGGGCGTCGGCAGCAGTACCGGCGACAGCTACCGGGCCGACCTGGGTGACGAACTGTCCGCCGACGGGCATGCGTTGGACTTCGTCGGCTCGGGCCGCAACGGCACGATGGCCGACCCGGACAACGAAGGCCACTCCGGCTGGCGGATCGACCAGATCGCCGGCATCGCGGACAGCGTGCTCGACCGCTACCGGCCCAACGTCATCACCCTGGAGATCGGCACCAACGACCTCAACCAGAACTACGAAGTGGCCACCGCCACCGACCGGTTGCACGCGCTGATCGACCAGATCACCGCGGACGCGCCGTACGCGACGGTGCTGGTCGGCTCGCTGATCGTGTCCACCAACCCGGTGGAGGAGCCCAACCGGCCGGCGTTCAACGCGGCCGTGCCCGGCATCGTGCAGGCCGAGCAGGCGGCGGGCAAGCACGTCGGGTTCGTCGACATGAGCGCCCTGACCGCCGCGGACCTGTCCGACCAGCTCCACCCCAACGACGGCGGCTACCAGAAGATGGCCGACGCCTTCCACACCGGAGTCCAGGCCGCCGACGCCGCCGGCTGGATCACGCCCCCGGTGCCGGCCGGTGGCCCGGTGCAGTCCGGCATCGCGGGCAAGTGCCTGGACGACAACGGCGACAGCGGTACGAACGGCACCGCCGTGCAACTGTGGTCGTGCAACGGCAGCGACGCGCAGTGGTGGCAGTTGCGGACGGATGGCAGCCTGCGGGCGGTGGGCAAGTGCCTCGACGCCGACGCCGGCGGCACCGCCGACGGCACGAAGGTGCAGATCTGGGACTGCAACGGAGGCGCCAACCAGGTCTGGCAGCCGTATGACGGCGGCTACCGCAATCCGGCGTCGGGCCGCTGCCTGGACGACCCGAGCTCCTCCACGGCCGACGGCACCCAGCTCCAACTGTGGGACTGCAACGGCACCGGCGCGCAGAAGTGGACCACGCTCAGCGCGATCTGACGCGCCGTCACTCGCGGGTGAGCGGCGGACGCGGAACGACGACGGCGGCGCGCGCCGGCCACGGGGCACCCTCCCGTGCCAGCATGGTCGGCACCTGTGAGGTCAACTGGCTGACGGCATAACGGTCGACGCCGATCAGCGCGG